>JAUWNG010000135.1 GCA_030612765.1 Planctomycetota bacterium | reverse complement strand
CTGGCGCTTCAGGTTGATCAACCTGGGGTTGAACTGGGCTTACGACTAAAGCGCGGCCACGTTGCGAAATGAATAGACCGTGTTTCCAACGGTTTGAGAACATCATCGGCCCTCGGCGAATCGACGCAAGAATTAAGTGGCGAAATCGGGAATCTTTTCCAGTTAATTCAGGCCGGAAAATCGACCTTAACCTGAATAACAACATGGGCTTGCGGCGACAACGCAAAAAACTTATGCAATTACCCCTCCTGCGAGGTATGTGCGACGAGGTCATTCTACCAGCCGGAAACGCCTAGAAAAAGGCTGTTTTCTGGCCGCCGGTGTTTTCGCCTTTTTTTGCAAGGGGCTATGGCGGGCGCAAAAAGCGTTTTTTAGGCAGTGGTCAGTGGTCAGTGGTCGGCGGTCTATTCGGAACGGGTTAGGAGGGGAGAGGGCAAAAGACGGAGGGTTGGCCACTTTAGTGGCCAATGCGGACGCAATATGAAGGCAGAAGGCGGAAGGCAGAAGGTGAGTGGCTCAAAAACTCGCCGTGACTGACCGATGGTCGATTGGTACATTAAGTCGGCGGTTGACTCCCGACGCCGTTCACCGCGTGGACGCGGCGGCTAAACGCACTGACCACTAACCACTAACCACTATCCACTATCCACTATCCACTATCCACTAACCACTATCCACTATCCACTAACCACTCATGCCACATCCCGCCGACCTGAATCTGGCCGACTACATCCGCTGCATCCCCGACTTCCCCAAGCCGGGCATACTGTTCCGCGACATCACGACGCTGCTGGCTTCTCCGGCGGCGTTTCGCCGGGCGGTGGTCGATATGGCCAACCCATTTCGCCACGAGAAGATCGACGCGGTGGCGGCGGCCGAGGCCCGGGGGTTCATCTTCGCCGCCCCCGTGGCGCTGGAATTGAACGCGGCACTGGTGCCGATCCGCAAGCCGGGCAAGCTACCATCCAAAACGCAATCGCTTACCTATGACTTGGAGTACGGCAGCGACACACTGGAAATTCACGCCGACGCCTTCGCGCCCGGGGCAAAAGTCCTGGTGGTCGACGATCTACTGGCTACCGGCGGGACGATCGATGCCTGTTGCCGGCTGGTCGAGCAGGTCGGCGGCGTGGTGGTCGGCTGCGCGTTTCTGATCGAACTGACCGGTCTCGGCGGTGCCCGGCGGATTGCCAAGTATAAGACGGTTAGCCTGGTGAAGTGCGAGTAGGATCAAGTCCCCTCTCCCTTCGGGAGAGGGTTAGGGTGAGGGCATTTGGCGGCAAGATGACGTTCGATAGACGATAGAATTTGGCCGCCCTCACCCCCGGCCCCTCTCCCAAAGGGAGAGGGGGGACAATTGCTCCTACCGCCCGAAGCCGACGAAGAAGCTGAAGACCTCGAAGCGGTCGCCCGGCTCCCAACAGACCGGGAAGGCGAAGTCCAGGGCGATCGGCGCCGGTCCCATCGCCGGCACGCAAACCCGCAACCCGAAGCCCGGCGCCACGCGATATCTGTTGCTCCAGTCGCTGATTGTCGGCTCGATCGTGCCGGTGTCGCAGAAGACCACCCCTCGGATCATGTCGTCGGCGGTGATGGGAAACAGGTATTCGGCCGAGGCGAGGAATTGGAACTGGCCGCCGACGAACACGTCGCCGCCGGTCGCCGCGCTTGTGACGTGCGGCGACGCCCCGCGGAACTCGAAGCCGCGGAGGCTGGAGAAGCCGCCGGCGTAGAAGTGTTCATAGATCGGCGTGTCGTCGCCGGTGTAGCCCGCCCGCGAGGCCAGGCTCAGCACGTGGCGTCCCGATCCGTCGGGGCGTTCGTGGAGCGTGAAGTACTTCCGCAGGTCGATCTCCGCCCGCGGATAATTGAACGAGCCGATTACCTGCTCGATCGACATCTCGAGCAGGTGTCCTTCGGTGGCCATGAAGGCGTTGTCTCGCTTGTCGCGCGCCAACGACACCTGGAAACCGTGCAGCGCCAGGTCGCGGCCGGTTACTTCGGCGAAATCGGGCAGAGTCGGGTCGATCGTATTGGTAATGTTGATCTTCGCCCCGCGATAGGCGATGCTGCCGGAGAGGTCCGGGGCGAACTGATAACCCAAAGCCACTCGTCCGCCGATCCGCTGCTCGAACCATTCGCGGTAGCTGCGGTTGTAGTAGTAGCCGCTCAAACCCAAGCTGATATTCGAGCCTAACAGATACGGATCCTGGAAGTTTATCATGTAGCGTTGCAACTGTGTGCCGGGCACGGCCTCGAGTCGAAACCGTTGGCCCGCGCCGCGGAAGGCCGTCGCGTTGCGGATGTCTTCCCAACTCCGGGGAAAGCGGGTCCAATCGAAGTTCTGCTCGTCCAATACGATCTGACCGACCAGCCCGGCGTCGGAGTTTACCCCCACGCCGAACATCATTCGGCCGGTCATCGCCTCGTGGGCCAAGACCTCGAAATCGAGCGTCCGCAGCGTGTCGCCGCCGTCGGGCGGACCGCCTCTGAAGGGGGAGCTTTCGTCGAAGATCGGACCCGGCACATAAGGCCCTTCCGGCGAATCGACCAGCCGCGTCGGGCCTTGACGCGGCCACATCTGATTTCCATACGCCGGAGCGGGCTGCACGGGAGCGGACTGAGTGGAATAGACGGCCGAAGATGTGCCATCGGCCGAGGAAACGCCCCGCGACTGGGTGGCACTGCCGGCTTGTCCGGCAGTGTCGGAAGCACGGTTGGACCAGCCAACCGTGGCACCCGATTGCGGCAGCAAGGCCGGGTTTACCCGACCCGCGTTGGGTGTGTACTGCGTGTGGATCAAGCGGTCGAGCGGCTGTCGCCGCGGCCGACGTTGCGAGAGCAGATCGGTTAGTTCGTTGGTCGCTTGCCGTAATTGACCGTCCGGGTCTTCAATGGCCGGTAAACCGGCCATCCCTTGCCCCGTGTTCCCCGCGACGCAGTCGCGGGGCGTTTCTTCATACTCTCGCCCCTCTCCCCTTGCCGGGTCGGGGCTTTGGCCGCGGAACTTCGGCCGCGATTTCGGCCGGTCGGCGATCTGTTCCTCTCTCTCCTGCTCCGGCGGGTTGAAGACGATCTTCGGGGCCTGGCCCATGGCGGGATTGCTCTCGAACAGCCCGCACGCCCGCAAACGCCGCTCGCTGGCGCGGATCTCGCGGATGTCGATGATGTCGCCGGGATTGAACGAAAGGCGGGTCCGCACCGTGGTAAGTTGCGTGTGGGGATAATCGCCCTTGATGCGGATGTTGATCTTGCCCACCCGGTAGCGGTCGCCCTCGGTGATGTTGTAGACCAGATCGAGTTGGCCCGGCTCTTCGAGGAAGCGGGGGTCGGCCTTGACCTCCGCGAACACGTAGCCGACGCAGCCGTACTTGTCTTGCAGCGCGCCGATGTCGGCGGTCATGCTCGCCTGGTTGAAGTACTCGCCGTCGCGGAGCTTCAAGTCGGCCGTTAACTCGTCGGCGGAGTATTGCTTGTTTCCGATCACCGACACGTCGCGGATTTTGTAGCGTGGCCCCTCGTCGATGACGAAGGTGATCGACGCCCAGTCTTTCTTCTCGTTGTAACTCAATTCGCGTCCGATCCGCGCGCGGAAGAACCCCAAGCCGCGGTAGTAGGCCGTCAGCCGCTGGACGTCCTCGTCTAGCTGCTTGCGGTCCAACTCGCCACCGAACAAGTAGAGGAACGCGGGCTTCGACTGGATTTGGGTCTTCAGCCGCGCGTCGGAGGCGATCGTGTTGCCGATGAACTCGAACGACCTAATCCGCTGTTTCTTCCCCTCGTTGATGTAGAAGATCGCCCTACGGTCCTCGGGCTTGTTGCCTTCGATAATGGTGATCCGCGCGCCGGTGAAGCCGCGATTGTGATAGAGTTCCTCGATTTTGCGTCGGGCTTCCTCGACGGCGAACGGATCGAGCGAATCGCCGGCCTTCAGCTTCGTCTCCTTCTGGAGCGTTTTCTTGCTGATTTTCTTGCAGCCGATGTACTTCACGTCCTGCAACAGGGGGCGCTCCAACACGTCGAAGATCACCACCCGGCCGCCGGTCACCCGCTGCCAATATGTCTTCACGTCTACAAACATCCCCGTTTGATCGAGCCGGCGAACGTCTTCGTTGATCAGTTCCAGATCAAAGGGCCTGCCGGCGCGGGTGCGGAGACTAGGTAGAATTTTCTCCAGCGGCACGGACTTGTTGCCGGCGATCCGTACGTCGACGACCATCTCCGGCTGTTCGTCGGCCGCCGACGCGGTCTGATTAGCAGCCGCCGGTACGGCGGCTTGCGGAGTAGCGATGCCCGGCGGCATTAGCCCTGGCGGCTCCGGCCGCATCTGTGCGACGGCCAACGAGGCCCACCCGCCAATGACGGCCACGATGACCGTTAGCCGCAAGTTTCTGGACCAATGAGGGCGACAATTGGCCCTGTTGGTTTGAATGTCGGCCATCCTTGGCCCTTTCCGCATGGTTGCTCTGGCCCCGTTTGGTGCTTCCACGCGGCGGGCAAGCCCGCCGGCAAAACAGATTCGAGAAAATCCGACCATTCAAGTGTGTCGAACCTCTGTTACGCCGGATGGGGCGCAGGGGTTCTCTTCCCTGGGGTCGAAAAGGTTGCGTAGAGATACCCAAAACAGCCAGTTGAGACAAGGGGAGTTGACGATGATTTGGTGGAAAGAGAGGAGCAAAGAGGTGGTTTGGAGCGTTTGCTCCCGTAGGCGCCCGTTGAAAAAGTCGGTTTCCGAGAGTTCGGGTGCCACTGCTGGCTTGTCCAGCAGTGTTTTCCCGGGTGTTTCTTCCCGCACGGCGGGGCAAGCCAGCAGTGGCACCCTTTCTCAACGGGCTGCTAAGGATTGTATAGATTATGCGGGCTGGCTGGAGTTTTTCGATGGCGCAACCGATAATGGATTTAGTCCACGGCGGGCCAAATGGGACGCTGCGCCGTCGGGATACGGGGTTATTCAGCGTAAGTTCCTTGGAGCCAAGCGGTTACGGTGTTTTCGGCGATTGTCCAATCGGCGCGTTCGGTGGAGACCATCGGCATGGTTTTTTCCCGCCGAAAACGTCGAGTTAGGATGATTGGCCTTGACACTACTCATTGCGACACCTACACTTGGAGCAGAACAGCTACTCGGAAAGTTGCGGCGGCGCACGCCGCGAAAACCTGCGGCGACCCTTCTTCGATAGGAGAACTGAGTCGTGACCAAAAAAGAGATCGTTCGGACCATTTCCGAAGAAATTGGGCTGACCCAGTTGCAGACGAAGGAGATCGTGCAGAAGACCTTTGACGCCATTGTCGAGACCCTCGTGGCGGAGCGGCGGATCGAGCTTCGCAACTTTGGCGTGTTCGAGGTCAAACGCCGGGCCCCCCGCAAGGCCCGAAACCCCCGTACCGGCGACAAAGTGTATGTGCCCGAAAAGTATGTTGTCACGTTCAAACCGGGCAAGGAGATGGAAGAGCGGGTCAAGGAGTTGGAGCGCCAGGCGGCGGTTGCGGCTAAGGCTGCGCGGGTGAAGACGGCGGGAAAGGAGACCTCCTCTAATCCCGTGTCACAACCGCCTGATGTCGCAACAAGTTACGACGCCGACTCCCGGTAACGCTGGTCGTCTTTTCACGGAGGAGTTTTCGATGCGCAACCTGCTATTGGTCTTGGCGTGCGGCTTGATGCTGAGCACGACCGCCGGATGTTTGCTTCCGGCCTACTCGGGCGATCCGGCGCGCCGCACCCAGGAAATGATGTTCACTTCGGAAGGCCTGCGCCAGTTCCTGGACGAGTGGGAACGAATGTGGTTCCTGGACCAGCCGGACCATACCTCGCCCTATCGGACGCACGGCGGACTGATCTAGTCAAGCAGAAAGTAGGGTGGGACAAGCGCAGCGCGGTCCCACCTTGGACAAGCAGGCTAGTTGGTGGGACCGCGCTGCGCTTGTCCCACCCTACATTTCATAGTCCATGCCTGAGAATCCAACCGACGTCCGTCTCGACGTTCAACTAGGCCGCTTGCGCCTGGCCAACCCGATCATGGTGGCCTCGGGCACGTTCGGTTATGCCCGCGAGATGGCCGGGTTGGTCGATCTGAAGCGGCTGGGTGGAATCGTGCCGAAAACGATCACACAGCAGCCTCGCGCGGGAAATCCGCCCCAGCGGACCGTCGAAACCGCCGCCGGGATGCTCAATTCGATCGGCCTGGACAACGACGGCGTCGAGGCCTTTATCGCCCGGCAGTTGCCGTACCTCGCAGCGCTGGGACCGGCGGTGATCGTCAGCATCGCGGGCAAAAGCAGCGAAGAGTTCGTCCAATTGGCCCAACGGTTGCAGCAGTCCGACGGCATCGACGCGGTGGAGTTGAACGTCTCCTGCCCGAACGTCAGTGGGGGAACCGATTTCGGCGCCGATCCGTCGCTTTGCGAGCAGGTCGTCGCCTCGGTCCGCCGCGCATGCTCGTATCCGATCCTGGCCAAGCTGACGCCCAACGTGACGAACGTCGCCGAGATTGCCCGCGCGGCCGAGGCGGCCGGGGCCGACGCCCTGTCGTTGGTCAACACCTGCCTGGGCATGGCCGTCGATTGGCGGAGGCGGCGGCCGGTGCTGGGCAATGTTTTGGGCGGGCTGAGCGGACCGGCCATCAAGCCCATCGCCTTGCGGATAGTATATCAAGTCGCCCGGGCGGTGAAGATTCCGTTGGTGGGCATCGGCGGCATCGCTTCGATCGACGACGCGATGGAGTTTTTCGTCGCCGGCGCCAGCGCGGTGCAGATCGGCACGGCCAATTTTTACGATCCAACCGCGACGATGCGGATACTCGACGCCCTGCCCGACGCTTTGGTCGAACTGGGCGCGCGTTCGGTCAAGGAAGTGGTGGGAACCATTGGAAAATGACGAATGTCGAAATTCAAATGACGAATGAATGACGAAATTTAAATGACAAATGACGAAACGCACATATCATTCAACATTTAGATTTCGACATTCGACATTCATTCGACATTTAGATTTCGACATTCGACATTATGCGAGTACTCTCCGGCATCCAACCCACCGGTCGGTTCCACTGGGGCAACTATTTCGGCGCGATCCGGCAGTACATCGAACTGCAAGGCGAACCGGAAGGGGCCTACTATTTCCTCGCCAACCTGCACGCGCTGACCACGGTCCGCAACCGGGATGTTTTGACGCAAAACACCTTCGACGCCGCCGTGGACCTGTTGGCGCTGGGGCTGGACCCGAATCGGGCCACGCTCTTCCAGCAGTCCGACGTGCCGGAGGTCTCCGAGCTTTGCTGGTTGCTGATGACCGGCGCGCCGATGGGCCTGCTCGAGCGGTGCCACGCCTACAAGGACAAGACGGCCAAGGGTCTGCCGGCCAGCGCCGGACTGTTCGCCTATCCCGTGCTGATGGCGGCCGATATTCTGGCCTTCGACTCCGATTGGGTGCCGGTCGGCGAGGATCAGGTGCAACACATCGAGGTCTGCCGCGACCTGGCCGCCAGCTTCAACCATCACTTTGGCGAGACCTTCGTGATGCCGAAGGCGAAGCTGTTGGATTCTTCCGCCCGAGTGCCGGGCATCGACGGCGAAAAGATGTCCAAGAGCTACGACAACACGCTCGACGTGTTCGAGGAGCCGAAGTCGCTGCGGAAGCAGATCATGCGGATGGTGACCGACTCGCGCCCGATGGAGCAGCCGAAGCCGCCGGAGACGGACCATCTGTTTTTGCTCTTCTCGTTGTTTGCCGACCAGCGGCGGCGTGAAGAGATGGCGGCCATGTATCGGCGCGGGGGATTCGGCTACGGCGAGGTGAAGAAGGCGTTGGCCGACGCGGCGGTGGAGTATTTCGCCGAGGCGCGGGATCGCCGCCGCGAGTTGGAGTCCCATCCTGAGCAGGTCCGCGAGATTCTCGGCGACGGCGCCGCGACCGCGCGGAAAAAGGCGACGGAAGTGCTGCTCCGTGCCCAGCGCGCGTGCGGAGTGAAATAGTTTCTGTTGCGGAAAGTAGGGGGGGACAAGCGAAGCGCAGTCCCACCAACAGCGGGAAAAACTATTCCGTCAATATCTTCCGAAGCTCCGGTTTGATTTGTGGGAGCCGCTGCTTGATGGTTTTCCAAACCAACGGATAATCCACGCCGAAATAGAAGTGGATCAACTTGTCTCTCATCCCCGCCATTTCCTTCCATGGAATGCTGGGATGGTTCCGTTTAACGTCATCGGGAATACCTTTGGCGGCCTCGCCGATAATTTCCAGTTTTCGCACCACGGCGCTGACTGTCTTGTCGTCCGCCTGAAAAGCCTCCAGCCCCATATCCTCGACGAATCCCTCGATGGCGTCGATCGCGGCCAGGATGTCCTTCAAGTACAACTTGTAGTCTCTCATACTGCGACCAACTCCCGAAGTACTGAAGCCCGAAGTTCTTCCCGCAGCGCTCGTTTGGGGATGACATCCACTTTTCGTCCTAGTTCTTCCTCGAAGAACAAGGCCAACCCCGTCAAGTCAAGCAGGTCCGCCTCTTCCTCAAACTCCACCAACAAGTCGATGTCGCTGTCGGCGGATTGCTCCTCGCGGACAAAGGAACCGAACAGTCCGATTTCCTTTGCTTTGTAGCGGGTCGTTGCCAATGGTTTCAAGGATTTCAGTCTTGATAGAAGCTCCGCGGTGTTCATGTTTGACGCTCCTCGCACACCGACGATCTATCGAGGCCGGACGTAGGCCGTTTCCAGTTCGTCCGCAACCGTCCGCAGCCGCTTGTCGAAAGTCCAGATCGAACACGGCTCGATCAGGCACGAGGCGAGCAGATGAACGTCAATCAATCCAATTCCGCGTCCCATCAGCGAACGTTTTTCGATGAAAAGCAGTATTTCCCGATCATCGGCCCTGGTCGCGGTCGGCAAGGCCAGCATGAGAGCCACGATTTCTTTCCGCCGCTTCAAATTGCCGCAGGCGATTTCGCCGAGCACAAGCGGGTGGAGGAGCACCTGCTCTTGTTCGAGGAGTTCGGTCAGCAGACTGTTTGGCGAGCGAAAGTGATCTATCCAGACGGAGGTATCGACGAGGATCACCGTTTGGGTCTCCGTCGTGGCGCGGGCCGTGCTTTTGGCTCGGCGCCGCCGAGGGCGGCAAGCCGCTGTGCGCTGCGACGAGCGATCAGCGTCTCGAGACCCATGCGGACCAAGGCCGTTTTCTCGCCTACGCCCGTCAGTTCAGAGGCCTTTTTGAGAATGTCATCGTCAATGTTCAACGTGGTTCTCATGCGTATGATAATGACATATTAACATGCTTTCGTCAAGGCGCAAACAAAGGGGGGCGGCAGTACAACTGCCGCCCCCGATATTGCGGTTGGTGCGTTATGCTAAAGCATAACCTACGTTTCTGTACCAAGGCCGTTTTTTCGCCCACGCCCGTTAACTCGGAGGCCTTTTTGAAAATGTCGTCGTCAATGTTCAGCGTGGTTCTCATGCATATAGTATTGTCATATTTACATGCTTTCGTCAAGGCGCAAAAAAAGGGGCGGCAGATCAACTGCCGCCCCCGTTGCGCGGTTGGCGTTATGCTAAAGCATAACCTACGGTCCGACCGTTTTTTTCACTACTTATCGTCGATTGCAATGCCGTCGGCCATGCTGCCCATCAGGGCAAAGATAGTAGCGTCCATCGAGTCGGTCAGGAACGTTACGGAGCCGTCGCCCAAGCCGAAGTGCGCCCCGCCGGAGTGCTCGCTGCCCGGCGACCCGAAGAACTTGTTGTTCATCATTTTACCGTCGGTGGCCACGTTCTGGTACGATGAGCCGACCAGGCCGACCATGGCGCCGGTGGTGAACAACGTCGCGGGGCCGCCGACGGACCAGCCGTCCTTGCTGTAGGGCTGAATGTCCGTCAGGCGCTGCACTTCGCCCGTCATGATGGTGTTGGAGGTTCCGTCGCGAACACTGGCGAACGTGGTGCTTTTGTTGACTTTGCCGAAGATGCCCCACCGTTTTGAATCGCTGTCGCTGGCGTTCAAGACAGCCGCGGCCCCCATGAGAAGCGGGGGCGGAGTGTAGGTGAAGCTAGCGGGGCTCTGGTAAGCATACTTTTGCGTTGAGAACGCCGCGTGCCGGCCGGCGCACCCGCCGTAATCGTTCCCGCCGCCAGTGGACCAAGACCCGTAATACGGCAATTGCATAATGGTGTCAGTACCTGGACGGAGACCGTTTCGCCGTGTCGGGCAATAAAAGCCCTTAACGTCCATTGCCGCCGGTCCAGGCACGGCCACAACGCCGCAGTTTCCAGCGGGACTCCAACAACCGTTTATAAGTCCGGAGGTGGTGCCTTTAGACCATACCTTGGCGATGTTGTCGCCTTCGATGTAAGCCATGATGCGCAGCAAGAAGCTCGTGCCGTGACAGCCCGACGGCACCGGTCCGCCCGTTGGCGTGTTTGCCTCAGCCCAAATGTCAATCGGGACGCTTGTGTCAACCAACCTGGAAATCGATCCCGGCGGGAAGACCTTGTTCGCCTGGGCATAGTTATGGCACGCGAGACCAATCTGCTTGAGATTGTTCCGGCACTGGATTCTGCGGGCCGCTTCGCGGGCCGCTTGCACCGCCGGCAACAGCAGTGCGATTAAGATACCGATGATGGTGATGACAACAAGCAACTCCACCAACGTAAACGCCGTTCGTACACCTCGTTTGGAAGACATTGGTTCTCTCCTACAGTTCCAAACAAATAATAAAATACGAGGACAATCGCCAACCGCTGGCGACTAGGACAACTTTCATTATCCACAATTCACTGGAAAACGCAAGAGGCCAGATAGGTTTTTGTCGGCACCGGGCAATATCGTAATTTTAGCCCACGTTCTTGTTGTCCGAAGGTCACTCCGTCGTGGGGGTGGCCTTTGGGGAGTCGTAGGGTGGGTGAAACGCACCGCGGGCCCCCCCCCCATTTTTTTGACCACCTTTGTTGGGGGGGGCGTGGCGTGGGCCCCCCCGATTTTTTAACCCCCCCCCCCGGG
>JAUWNG010000113.1 GCA_030612765.1 Planctomycetota bacterium | reverse complement strand
GGGGGGTGGCTGCAACCTGCCCCCCGCCTACAGCCTACGCGGAAAAACGCTTCACCAGCAAAGATATGTTCTGACCCCCGAAGCCGAAACTGTTGCTCAACGCTACGTCGCAACGATGCTCCCGAGCGGTGTTGGGAACGTAATCCAAATCGCAATCGGGATCGGGGTTCTCGTAGTTTGTCGTGGGCGGAACCGCGTTGTCGCGGATCGCCAACAGACAGATGATCAGTTCGGTGGCCCCGGCCGCGGCGATCAGGTGGCCCATCATGCTCTTCGTGCTGGAGGCGGGAATCTTGTACGCCCTTTCGCCGAAGACCCGTTTGATGGCCAGCGTTTCCACCTTGTCGTTGACCGTTGTGCTGGTGCCGTGCGCGTTGATGTAGTCCACGTCGTCGGGGTTCAGGCCGGCGTCGTCGATGGCCATTTTCATGCAAGCGATAGCGCCACGGCCCTCGGGATGGGTGTCGGTGATGCGGAAGGCGTCGGCGGTGGAGCCGTAGCCGACGATCTCGCCGTGGATTTTCGCGCCCCGGGCCTGCGCCCCCTCCAGGCTTTCGAGGATCAACATGCTGGCCCCTTCGCCGAGCACGAAGCCGTCGCGGTCGCGGTCGAAGGGGCGCGAGGCGCGGGTCGGCTCGTCGTTGCGGGTGCTGATGGCCGTCAACAGATTGAACCCGGTGACGCCGAAGGGATGGATCATCGTATGCGCACCGCCGGAGAGCATCACGTCGGCCTCGCCGCGGCGGATGATCTCCACCGCCTCGCCGATCGCCTGACTGCTGGCCGCGCAGGCGGTCAGACAATTCACGTTCGGACCCTGGGCGTTGAACAGGGAGGCCAGGTGTCCGGCGGGCATGTTCGGCTCCTGCTCCAACTCAGCGATCGGGTGAAGCGTCTCCAGACCCTTGTGGATGAACTTGGTCAGGTCGAGCTTGTCTTTGTGTCCGTCCAGGGCCGCGACCATCATCTCGGCGAACCGGTTGAAGTCCTGCTGGCCTTCGCCGCAGCCGGTGTAGACGCCGAAGCGTGTAGGTTCGACCTTTTCCAGTTCGAGGTCCGAGTCGGCCATCGCCTGTTTGGCCGCGCCGACGGCGAAGCGGGTGTGGCGCCCCTGGTATTTCCAATCTTCGGGATTTTCGTCCGCCTGCGAGATATCCCAGTCGCGTACTTCGGCCGCGATTTTGGTGGGGAACCCGCTGGCGTCGAAGATACTGATATATCCGACACCCGACTCCCCGGCCAACAGCCGTCGCCACATAGTCTCGACGTCCGCCCCCATCGGCGTAACACACCCGATTCCGGTCACTACAACTCGTCGTCTCATGCAGTCAATCCTTCCGATGCCTCTAATGCGATGTCCCTCAAACCGTGGCCGCCAGCGAATCGGCTTTTTGTTCCACCAACCGGATCAGGTCTTGAATTGCGTCCACTTCGTTTTCCTCGAAATACGCCTCGCCGCATTGCTGGCATACCCATGCGGGAACGCGGTCCAGCAAAACGTGGCATCCCTTGCGGTCGACGTGAAAGGGAGTCGTACCCTTCTTCATTTCACCTTGACAATGGATACATTTCATTGCTTTGCCCTCACACTGAAGTTTGACGCGAACGGGAGGGTTCATCCGGGAATCTCAACGTAACGCTCGCGGGACATCTCGGCGCCGTAAGCAATGCAGGCCCTGATGTCGGCTTCCTCCAAACCGGGGTAGTCGGCAAGTATCCGTTCGACGGTGCATCCGTCGGCCAACAGATCGAGAACGAGCGACACCCAGATGCGGTGCCCGCGAATGCAGGGTTTCCCGAAACAGACGTTCTGGTCGATGGAAATTCGCTTGAGCAGGTCGTTTTTTCGCATGGCTTATCCCCTCAAACCCGCATTTTACACTCCGTCGAGCATTTCGACCAGGAGTTTCAACCAAAATCTACCAGCCGCATAACGTCATCCGTGCCGCCGGAGGTCTGCCAGTCGAAAAATTGTTTTGCCTTCATAAGCGAACCGCGGAAACATAATCTACTCGCCGCCATCTACACTGGCCTTAACATCAACGACGGTCTGGTCCGCGAGTGCGGGCCTTTCTGGGCCGGGAAGTGCAAGAGGCCGGTAGACCAAAGCCGGGAACTCAGCTTCCAGTTGTTCGTGCAACTCCGCTTGCATTCCCGAATGCAGTATGTCCATCTCTTTGTCCATCTCCTCCATCGTGCTTCGCAAGGCTTTTACAGGTGCCCCAAGAACAGGGATTCCTTCAAATACTTCCCACGCGATGTTCTTCAGATACGAGGCCGCGAAATCCCACGTGCAGACTACACTGAAATAGGAGCCTTTTCGATTCCTCTTCAATGTTGCGATAATTGTTTCTAGGGAGTGGACGATCTTGAGGCTATCTATTTTTTTGGCCTGGACAATCTGCTCCAAGAGTTCCACGAGCTTGTCAGTAAGCTCAGGGATGCGGCTTTCAGATTTGTAGTGCCGGTAAAGCGCGTCAAAATCGAAGGGCTTATCTCCCGAAAAATCAAAGCTCCACTTGTGTTCAATCGCCGCCCCATAATACCTCCCGATAGCAGTGAGTAAGCTATGTGTACGCCGTGTGTTGCTGGGGGCATTGCAGAAATCAACAAGAGCACGAGTCAAGGGTTCAAGCCAATTAGGACAATCCTGAAGGGCAAGAGCTTGTTTAAGGCTCATGCTCGCGTCCAATGCGGCCTTGGCTCTTACGATCTTATCTTGCTGGCTCTGCAAGCCAAGTACGGCAAGCAACTCATTTAGCCGTTGCTTAAAGTCGTCGAAGCGTTCATTAACAAACCGCAGGAACGCTTCAATGCTAGGATTGGTTGGATCGGGCATGACAAAGCATCTCCGATTGTAAGTACCCGTAGTTCCACTACCAAAAATCGCGGGATCGTCTTTACGCCTGTAAAAAATCCTCCGGCTCGATTCCCGCCTCGCGGAGGACGGCCCGCAGCGTTCCTTCGGCCATATCGCGGGAGTGATGGGGCAGAGTCACCTTGCGGCCGGTTGACGACTGACGCCAAACTTCGTGGCTCCCTGGTCCTGGGCGGTCGAACGCCCAACCGAAAGCACGCAGCCGTCGTGCCACCTCCCGATACTTGAATCCTGCCAGCCGTCCCATCAACGCACTCCCACTGGAATCACAAGGTCAAGCGAGCCGCCGTGAGCAAGCGGCGAGAGAGAAGGCGGCAACGGGTCGCCGTGCTCGAGGCACGATTCGGCAATCTTACGCGCCAAACCCTGGGCAATCTCCACCGCCTCGACAACGCTTCGGCCCTCGGCCACCAGACCGGGCACGTCGGGACTTGTGGCGATGTAGCCGCCCTCCTCCAACGGCTCAATGTGTATCCGAATGGCAACTTCATCCATTGGTATTCTCCTTCAACTCTCAATTTAACGGCGTGAGGAACACTCGCTTCCGGCGGGCGTTGCCCGCCGGCTATTTCCCCCCGCACCCCCCGGACCGCAGTCCGGGGGCGTTTATCCCTCGCCCCTCGCCCCTCGCCCCTCGCCCCTCATCCCTCGCCCCTCGCTACGTCTGCGCTTCCTTGTCGAAGGCGGCGTCGAAGGCCAACTTGCTCGGCTCGAAATCGAGCCGGCGGACGAACTCCAGGGCTTCCTTCGCACCTTGATCGCGGTTCATGCCGCTGTCTTCCCATTCGACCGACAACGGACCGGTATAGCCGACCACGTTCAGGGCGCGGATGATCTCCTCGAAGTTCACCCCGCCGCGGCCCAGCGAACGGAAGTCCCAGCCGCGGTTCGGATCGCCGAAGTTCATGTGGCTCGAAAGTATCCCGCTCCGCCCGTTGAGCGTCACGATCGCGTCCTTCATGTGGACGTGATAGATGCGGTCGGGAAAAGCGCGGATGAATTCCACCGGATCGACCCCCTGCCAGATCAAGTGGCTGGGGTCGAAGTTGAAGCCGAACTCATCGCGGTAGTTCAACGCCTCCAACGCCCGTTCGGCGGTGTACAGATCGAACGCGATTTCCGTCGGATGCACTTCCAAGGCGAACTTCACGCCGCATTCGCCGAACACGTCGAGGATCGGGTTGAAATGCTCGGCCAACAGCTTGAAGCCGTCGTCGATCATCTCGGGCGAGACCGGCGGGAACGAGTAGAGCATGTGCCAGATGCTCGAGCCGGTGAATCCGTTGACCACGTCGACGCCGAGTTTCTGCGCGGCCCGGGCCGTGTTCTTCAATTCATCGGCCGCCCGGGCGTTGACCTCCGCCGGGTTGCCGTCGCCCCAGACGTAGGGCGGCAGGATGGCCTGATGCCGGGCGTCGATGTTGTCCAACACCGCCTGGCCGACCAGATGCGCGCTGATCGAGAACACCTGCAAGTTGTTTTTCTCCAGAAGTTCGCGTTTTTTAGCGCAATAGTCGTCCTGGGTCAGCGCCTTTTCGACGTCGAAGTGGTCGCCCCAGCAGGCCAATTCCAGTCCGTCGTATCCCAGTCCGCCGCATTTTCGGGCCAACTCGGCCAGGGGCAGGTCCGCCCATTGGCCGGTGAAAAGGGTAACTGGTCGAGTCATGTCGTACTCCTTGTTGTTAATAATAGGAAGCCGGTATTTTCCCGAATCAGCCGGGATTTCGCAAGTGGCCCGCCGCACTCCGGGGGCTGTTAACCCCCGGCTATTTAGTTTCTGTTGCGGAAAGTAGGGTGGGTCAAGCGAAGCGTAGCCCCACCACGATTTTTTCCGCTGTTGGTGGGGCTGCGCTTCGCTTGACCCCCCCTACCCAGCCGCGATCCCAAACTCTGGTTATGAGGTTGACATTGACCCAAACCCCCGTTCCATTACAATGCCTCGGCCTCATTGTCCATACCTACGCCCCCGTTTGCGCATAATGCCCAAATGAACGACACATCCGCCAAACAATCGGCCGCCAGCGAAACGGCGCTCGAGGCTGCTCGACGCGAGAAACTGCGTAAAATACGAGAATTGGGCGTCGATCCCTGGGGGTCCAGATTCGACGACCATCTGCCGATCGGTGATATCCGGGCGAGAGAAGACGAAATCAAAGTCGAGCCGGCGGGTGATTGCCAGACGGGCAAGCCGCCTGAGCAGCATGGGCCACGGGTACGCGCGGCTGGGCGGATCGTGTTGCGTCGCCCCTCGGGCAAAATACATTGGCTGCAAATCCGCGACTGGTCCGGCACCGTGCAAGTGATGGTTGGCAAAAACCAGGTGGGCGAGGAGGACTTCGAGCTGGCAAAATGCTTCGATCTGGGCGACATCGTCGGCGTCGACGGCGAGTTGAAACGGACCCGGACCGGCGAGTTGACCATCTTCGCCGAAGACCTGAAGTTCCTGACAAAGTCCATCGAGACTCCGCCCGAGAAGCACAAGGGCCTGGCCGATCCAGAGCTTCGCCAGCGGATGCGCTACCTCGATCTGATCCACACCGACGGCGTGCTGGAGACGTTTCTGCGGCGGACGAAGATCGTCGAGTCGATCCGCCGGACGCTCGGCAGCCGGGGGTTCGTCGAGGTCGAGGGGCCGACGCTCCATGCAATCGCCGGCGGGGCCGCCGCACGGCCGTTTATCACACACCACAACGCACTGGACATCGACCTCTATCTGCGGATCGCCCTGGAGTTGCATCTAAAACGGCTGCTGGTCGGCGGGATCGAGCGGGTCTACGAACTGGGGCGCGTCTATCGCAACGAGGGGATCGACGCCCGGCATAACCCCGAGTTCACCATGCTCGAGGTCTATCAGGCCTACGGCGATTACGAAACGATGATGGACCTGACCGAGGCGATGGTTGTCGATGCAATCCGCGCCATGGGCATTAGTCCCCTCTCCCGCCGGGAGAGGGTTAGGGTGAGGGCTGTTGACGTTGAAGAGGAAAGCCCTCACCCCCGGCCCCTCTCCCAAAGGGAGAGGGGAGAATTGAAGCTCCCGTGGGGCGAGAGGGAAATCGACTTCACGCCGCCCTTTCCGCGAAAGACATACGATGAACTGTTCGCCGAGCACGCGGGACTTTCGGTCGACGACATCGAGGGCATTCGCAAGCTGGCCGAACGGATCGGCTTCGACACGGCCGGAAAACACCCGGACGTGATAAAGAACTTCGTGTTCGAGGAGAAGGTCGAGGACGTTTTGGACGGGCCGATATTCGTGATCGACTATCCGGCCAGCATCTGCCCGTTGACCAAGCGGAAGGCGGATAATCCGGCGATTGCCGAGCGGTTCGAGCTGTTCATCCAGGGGATGGAGGTGGCCAACGCCTACACGGAGTTGAACGATCCCGACTTGCAGGAGGAGCTTTTCGGCAAGCAACTGGCCGGATTGCCGGAAGAGGAGTCGATGGCCAAGATGGATCGGGATTTCATCCGAGCGTTGCGTCACGGGATGCCCCCGGCCGGCGGTTTGGGCGTCGGCATCGACCGGCTGGTGATGCTGCTGACCGATTCCCAGTCGATTCGCGAGGTGATTTTGTTTCCGTTGTTGCGGCCCGAAGCGGAGTAGTGAAATAAGGTTCAAGGTCAAAGGTTCAAGGTTCAAGGAACAAGGCAATCCATCGAACCTTCGTCCTTGAACCTTGAACCTTGAACCTTGTACCTTTTCTCATGTACAAACTCCTCCTCTGCTGGCGTTACCTTCGCACGCGGTACATCGCGTTGGCGTCGATCGTCAGCGTCACCCTCGGCGTGGCCACGATGATCGTGGTCAACAGCGTCATGCAGGGATTCACCGGCGAGATGCAGAACCGCATCCGGGGTGTGGTCTCCGATGTAATCGTGAAGGGGCGGAGCCTGGATGGCATGCCGGACTATCCGTCGCACGCGGAAGCGATGATTCGCAAAGCGGCCGGAGACCAAATCGAGTCCATGTCGCCCACGGTGGTGGTGCCCGCGATACTCAATTTTCAGAACGGAAACAACCGGCTCATCTTGCAAGTGGACCTGGTGGGGATCGACGAGCAAAGCCAGAGCGAGGTGAGCGAATTCGGCGGCTATTTACAGCATCCCGAGAACCGTCGGGCGATGAGCTTCGACCTGCGGGAAGACGGCTACGACGTTCGCGACCATCAGTCCGGTTCCGAGGAGGTCCCCGAGCGGAAGCAAATGGCCTATGCCGGCTGGAAGCACCGCCGCAAGGCCGCGCGGATCAGGGCCTTTCAGGAGAAGTATCTGAGCAGTCCGTTGAAAAAGGGCGCCACTGCTGGCTTGTCCAGCAGTGCGGGGAGAAACACCCGGGAAAACACTGCTGGACAAGCCAGCAGTGGCACCCGAACTCTCGAAAACCGACTTGTTCAACGGGCTGTTCGGCCGGAAAAGAAGGCATCGCCGTCGGCCGATCCGTTCGCGGGCCATCCGATTGCGGAAGAGAACCGTTTTGATCCCGCCCGACAGCAGCACGCCGGCGCGGTGCTGGGCATCGCCATGACCTGTTTCCGCACACACGATGGCGAGAACCGATTTTCGGCGTTGCCCGGCGACGACGTAAAACTGACTTTCCCCACCGTCGGCCGGCCGCCGAAGGTCGTCAGCGACAACTTCACGATCGTCGATTTCTACGAGAGCAAGATGAGCGAGTACGACTCGAAGTTTGTCTTCGTGCCGATCCGCAAGTTGCAGAAACTGCGTGGGATGATCGACCCGACGACCGGCGTCGGGCGGATCAACGCCATCCAGATCAAGCTGAAGCCCGGCGTGGACGGCGTGGCTGTCCGCGACAAGTTGCGGGCGGTGTTTCCCCCCGAATCGTACTGCGTCAACACGTGGCGCGACGAGCAGGGGGTGCTGCTGGCCGCCGTGGACATGGAAACCCGAATCCTCAACATCCTGCTGTTCATGATAATCGCGGTGGCCGGGTTCGGCATCCTGGCCATCTTCTACATGATCGTGGTGGAAAAGACCCGCGACATCGGAATACTAAAATCCCTGGGCGCGTCGAGCCGAGGCGTGATGGCCATCTTCCTCGGCTATGGACTCTCGCTCGGCATTATCGGCTCAGGCGTGGGAATGGCGATCGGGCTGCTGTTCGTTCACTACATCAACGAAATCGCCGACTTCATCGGCTGGCTTACCGGACAACCGGTCTTCGACCCGTCGATCTACTACTTCTACAAGATACCGGCGGTCGTTTTGCCGTGGACGGTCTTTTGGATCGTGTTCGGCGCCTTGGCTATCGCCGTGTTGGCGAGCATTTTGCCGGCGCGTCGCGCCGCCCGGCTGCACCCGGTGGAGGCGCTCCGCTATGAGTAACGCTGTTAAAAAAGGCGACTCCGTTCGCCAATTCCACATTGTCGAACATGATAACCGGGGACTCGGGACTCGGGACTCGGGACGCGGGACGCGGGACGCGGGAGGCTACGGAAAATCCCGCCCGAATCCCGAACCCCGAACCCCGAACCCCCACTCGGCATCGAAATCCTCGCCGCCGCCCGGCAGATCGGCGAAATCGAAATGATCGCCGCGAGGATCAAGCGGCTGCTGATCGACCGTCGGGCCAGGCCGGACGAAATCGCCGTCGTCTTCCGCTCGCCGCAAGAGGCGGCCGAACTGGTCCGTGAGGCGTTCGAGCGGCTGGAGATTCCCGCGGCGCTGGAGTCGGGCCAGACACTCGAGCGCCGGCCGGCGTTGCGGGCACTGGCCAATCTGCTCCAATTGGACCTGGAAGATTGGCCGTTCGACCGGCTGCTGGCAGTGTTGAACAGCAACTATTTTCAGCCTGAATGGCCCGAGTGGCAGGCCGCCGGGACCGACGAAGTGGAGCGGGCGATCCGCAAACTGCAAATCCCTCACGGCCGGGCGCGGCTGATCGAGCAATTGACTCCTGTAGGAGGCGACTCCAGTCGCCGATCGGCGTCGGGAGACGCCTCCTACAGTCAGACGTCGGCCGTGGTAAATCGTCTGGCCGTGGCGTTGGATGCTCTGCCCCAGCGGGCCACGTTGCCCGATTGGGCAAAAGCGTGGCAGCGTTTGGCGGCGGAAACCGGCCTGCTCCGGGCGATGGACGAATTCCACCAACTGGCCGCTGAAGCGGCCAGCCCTCGGGATTCCGCCCTCCGCCCTCCGCCTTCCGACCGCGATGCCTGGCAGCGGTTGATGAAAGTCCTCGCGGACAGCGATACGCTCGCCGACTGGCTCCATCGTAGCCCAACGGAAATGGACCGCCGCGCTGCCTTCGAGACGTTGCTGGACATTCTCGGCAGCGATCGGATGGGCAGTTCGGACGATGAGTCGGGGCGGGTGCGCGTCCTCTCGGCAACAAGCGTCCGCTCGCTTCGCGTTCCGCATCTGTTTATCGCCGGGCTGTCGGAAAAGGTCTTTCCGCCGCCCGACCGCGAGGACCGGCTTTACGGCGAGCAGGAGTGCTTGCGGCTGATCGACGCCGGCCTGCCGTTGGTTGCCCGTACCGAACGCACCCGCGATGAAATGCTGTTGTTCTACGAAGCGGTAACTCGGGCGACCGAGCGGTTGTATCTGAGCTATCCGGCGCTGGACGAAGCGGCGCAACCGCTGTTGCCCAGTCCGTTTCTCGACGAGGTGGAGCAGGCGTTCGGGCCGGGGCAAATTCCGCGCGTCGAGCAGACCGATCTTAGCCCCGTCCCTCGCGACGACGAACCGCTCTCGGCGGCGGAGTTCCGCGTGAAGGCCGTCGCCACGGCGTTGGAGGGGAACGTATCGCTGCTGGCCGGGTTGATGGGTGGTGGAGGGCTGGCCGCTTCAGCGGCCAGTAGCCGGATTGCGGCCGGATTGAAATTGCTCTACTCGCGACAGGACCGCGAGCGGTTCGGCCCGGCCGAGGGCGTGTTGCGCGGCGCGGAGGCGCGGCGCGTGTTGGCAGCCGAGTTCTCATCCCAACGCACCTTCTCCGCCACCGAATTGGAGCGCTACGCCTACTGCCCGTTCCGCTTCTTCATGGAGCGAATTCTGAAGATCGAGCCGGTCGAGAGCCTGACCTTGGAGTTCGACGTGCTCAGCCGCGGCCGCGTGGCGCACGAAGTTTTGGCCGACTTCCACCGGCGGGTTAATCGACGACTAGGCAGGCCCGCCTCGCCGCTCGAACTCGAGACGGCCGAGTTCGACGCCCTGGTGGCCGAAGCCGTCCAAAACTCGTTGCCCGAAGAGCCGAGCAATCCGGTCAAGGCCGCGATGCGGGAAATCGACCGCCGGCTGGTCGTCGAGTGGATGTCGCGCTACCGCGAGCAGGTCGAAAAGTACGACGCTCAATGGAAAGGTTTCGATACCCCGCCGGCGCCCGAGTTGTTCGAGGTGGCGTTCGGACGCGGCAATGAAGGTCCGCCTTCGACCGACAAGCCGTTGGAGTTTATCCGCGAGGGCGAAACGATCCGCGTTTCGGGCCGGATCGACCGCGTCGACGTCGGTGCGGTGGCCGGACGCGGCGTTTTCAACGTGCTCGACTACAAGACGGGCGGATCGGTCCGCGTCAACCCCGAGAGCGTCAAGGCGGGCACGACCCTGCAATTGCCGCTCTACGCCCTGGCCGCGATGGAACTGCTGCTGACCGACCGCGACGCTCTGCCGTGGCGGGCCGGATACTGGTACGTCCGCGGCGACGGATATAAGCCGAGGCAGGCACTAAGGATGTATGTCGACGAAGACGGCAGCATCGAGTTGGACCCGACGTGGGAGGAACTCCGCACCGGGTTGGGCGACACCGTCGCGGAACTGGTCCACGCCATGCGCCGCGGGTGCTTTCCCGTCTGCTGCACCGACGACCGCTGCACCGGCCGATGCCCTTACGGCGCCGTCTGCCGCGTCAACCATATTCGCTCTTTGGAGAAGACATGCCGACCGACGGACAACGACTGAACTACTCGGGCCTGACCGAGCAGCAGCGCCGGGCGCTCGACGCGCGGGGTACGTCGGTGGCCGTCTCGGCAGGGGCCGGATGCGGCAAGACCTTCGTGTTGACCGAGCGATTTCTGGCCGAACTGAAACCGGACGGTCCGCATGGCCGCGATCGGCGATCGCGCCTCGGCCAGGTGGCGGCGATCACCTTCACCGAGCGGGCTGCGCGGGAGATGCGCGAGCGGATTCGCTCGGCCTGCAACCGCCGGCTCCGCGAATGTCCCGACGATCAGGCGGACTATTGGATGGCGTTGGTCCGCGAGTTGGACTCGGCGCGGATCAGCACGATCCACTCGTTTTGCGCGTCGCTGCTCCGTGCCCACGCGGTGGAGGCGCGGCTCGACCCACGGTTCCGCGTGCTCGACGGCGCGCAGGCCGGCACGCTGCTGTTCGAGTTGACCGACGACGCGCTCCGCGACCGGCTGGCCGACCGGCAGGAGACGGTATTGACGCTGGTTGCCCGATTCGGGTTGGACCGGCTCCGCGATATGATCGCCCGGCTGTTGGCCGTCAGACAGGAGATCGACTGGCCCGTCTGGCGGAACGAGAGCGCCGAATCTTTGCTTGCGCGTTGGGAGGAATTCTGGCGGTGCGACACGCTGCCGCGGCTGCTTGGCCGACTCGGCACGTCCGCCGCCGCGCGAACCGTGTTGGAGATCGCTTCGCGCCGGCCGTCGGACCATCCGAAGATGCAAGATCGCTTCGCGGTGCTCCTGGAGCAGTTGCCGTCGGTTGCGCAACGAGGCTCGACATCCGCTTGCGGTTTCGCAGAAGATATTATGTCGGAACTGGCCGAGATTCGCCAAGCGGCGATGGTGCAAGGGGCCGGGAAGAAGCATTGGGACGATGAGGCGACGTACGAACGGTTCAAGAACGCCGCGGCGACGTTGCGCGAAGAGATCAAAGGCGTGGAAAAACGCGCGAGTTTCGATGCCGCGGCCGCCCGTCCCGCCGCCGAGGCCGCTTTGCAAGCGATCGGTCTGGCCGCCGACGTGGCCGAACAATACGAGCGGCGCAAGCGGGAACTGGCCGTGTTGGATTTCAACGACCTCTTGATCCATGCCCGGCGTCTGTTGGTCGGCCCCGAACAAAGCGGGCTGCGCAAACGGCTGGCCGCGCAAATCCGTCTGCTGCTGGTCGATGAGTTTCAGGACACCGATCCCTTGCAGGTCGAGTTGGTCAAGGCGCTCTGCGACAACGAGCATCTTCGCGGCAAGCTGTTTCTGGTGGGCGACTACAAGCAGTCGATCTACCGATTCCGCGGGGCCGATCCGCGCGTCTTCGGCCGTTTGCGCAAGGAGTTTCCGGCGGCCGGGCGGTTGCCGCTCTCGCTGAACTTCCGCAGCCAGCCGGCGGTGTTGGATTTCGTCAACGCCCTGTTTGCCGAGGAGTTGGGGCCGGAATACGAGCCGCTTCGCGCTGCCCGGCCGCAGGTCGGTCCCGCGCCGGCCGTGGAGTTTTTGTGGGCTTGCGAGGTTCCAACGGAAGACGATTCCGGCAATGATTCCACCTCTCTCCCCTCTCCCCTCGCCCCTCGCCCCTCGTCCCTCGAAGACATGGGCCCCCGCGAACGGCTGCGGCGGCGCGAGGCCGAATGGATCGCCCGACGCATCCGCGCCATGCTCGATTCGGGTGAAAAAATCGTCTGGGACAATGAAGCCGCCCAGGCCGGTGCGCCCGCGGTCCGTGCGGTTCGCCCCGGCGACGTCGCCTTGCTGTTCCGCGCCATGACGAACGCCGAATACTACGAGGACGCCTTGCAGCGGTACGGGATCGACTATTATCTGGTCGGCGGTCGGGCATTCTACGCCCAGCAGGAAATCTACGACCTGCTGAATCTGCTGCGGACGCTCGACGGACGTTGCGACGAAGTAAGTCTGGCCGGCGCGTTGCGAAGTCCGTTGTTCAGCCTGCACGACGAGACGTTGTTCTGGCTCGCGCGGCACGGGCAGTCGGCCAATAATAATTCCCCTCTCCCTTTGGGAGAGGGGCCGGGGGTGAGGGCGGAAGGACTCGCCGCCGGGTTGTTCGCGGGTGAATTGCCGGCGGAACTCGACGACGATCAACGAGAACAAGCGGAGTTCGCGGCGGCGACGATCCGCGATTTGCGGGCAATGAAGGACCGGCTGCCCGTTGCCCGGCTGATACAGGCGGTTTTGGACCGGACCGGCTACGACGCGGTCCTGCTGGCCGAATTTCTCGGCGAGCGGAAACTCGCCAACTTGCACAAGCTGATCGAACAGGCGCGGAGCTTCGACCATGCCGGGGTGTTCGCGTTGTCGGATTTCATCACGCAACTTGCGGAGTTTGTCGCCCGGCAGCCCGACGAGCCGCTGGCCGCCACCTGCCCGGAATCGACCGACGTGGTGAAGCTGATGGCGATCCATCAATCGAAGGGTGTGGAGTTTCCGGTGGTGATCGTGCCGGACGTGGGCCGCTCTCGCAGGATCATGGGGCCGCCGGTCGCCTTCACGCCGCAACTCGGTCCGATGTTGAAAGACCCCGACGCGACGACCGGCTACGATCTTTTCATGGCCGCCGAAAACGACGAAGACAGTGCGGAACACAGCCGGCTGCTCTACGTCGCCGCCACGCGGGCCGCCGACTATTTGATTCTCTCCTCGGGCGTCGAGCAGCCGGGCGAGGTCGCCGGCCCGTGGATGGAGATGATCGCAAGGCGGTTTGATCTAATGACCGGCGAGCAGCGTGGGCCGGGAGATTCAGAGGTCGGAGGTCAGAGGTCCGATGTCGGACGTCAGACGTCACCGCTCGGAGCTCCCCGCTCACCGGACGCAGGTCCGCGGTCACCCGGC
>JAUWNG010000068.1 GCA_030612765.1 Planctomycetota bacterium | reverse complement strand
CCGCTTAAACCACGGGCTATTCATTTCGCAACGCAACTGCGCTATAGACGTAAGCACGGTTCAACCCCAGGTTGATCAACCTGAAGCGCCAGGTTGATCAACCTGGGGGCGCGGGGTTGAATTGACCCCTAAATCGCCGCTTGCGCGCAAAAAGCCGCCCGAGAGGCGTTTTTGGAAAGTGAGCGCAAAATTGTGTGCCAAAGGATATCTCCGGGAACATTCCGGGGAACGCCCGCGCCATCATCGTGAATTATGTATGCTGTTCCCCGAATCTCCTTTTTCACGCCTAGTGGTCCGTCAAAGCTGATTTGGTAGGTTTCGTTGGGGTGGCAGTTGTACGAGATTGTTGGGGTGGCAGTTGTACTGCCGCCCCTGTTTTTGCCGCGTTTCCCGGGGTGGCAGTTGTACTGCCACCCCAACCTGTTGCCACAGCTTTGACGGACCACTAGGTGGAAAATCGACGCGGAGCTATACTTTTTGTCGAAATAGGACCGCTGTCCGACCAGACGGAGGCAGAATGACCCCTCAGCAATTCATCGCCAAGTGGCAACGGGTACACCTATCGGAGAGGAGCGCCTGCCAGCAGCATTTCCTCGATCTGTGCGAACTGCTGGGCCAGCCCAAACCCGCCGAGGCAGACCCGGAGGGCCAATGGTATACATTCGAGCGCGGCGTCGCGAAGACCGAGGGGGGCAACGGCTGGGCCGACGTGTGGAAACGAGGCCACTTCGGCTGGGAGTACAAACGCAAGCATCGAAACCTGAAGGAAGCCTACAACCAATTGCTGCTCTACCGCGAGGCATTGGAGAACCCGCCGCTGCTGGTCGTTTGCGATATGGACCGCTTCGAGGTCCACACCAACTTCACCGCCACGGCCAAGCGGAAATACGAGTTCGACCTGGCGGGACTGGCGAAGCCGGCAAACCTCGACGTCCTTCGCGAGCTGTTGTCAGCCCAAGAATTTCTCAATACGGTTTCTAAGCGATTCCGATTTATTCGGCGTTGTTTGGCACTCCCATACAACCAGGATGCTCCATCCCAAACGCAGTAGTCGATTCATCGTCTTGCGATCTCGCCGCCGATTATTTCCGAGTTTCGCCAACCAGAACTTATTTCTGGATTGCGGCACTGACCGGCCTTTACGGCATGTATGTCGATGCCAAAAACAACCATGAACAAATATAACCTTACGGTGTCTTGGGAACACTAAATCAGGATTGCCAGGCAAGTTGCGGACATGAAGTCGGTAACGATAACCAAGCGAATGTACTAAGCGCCGAACGACCATTTCAGGTGTCGTATTCTTAGCGCGGATCGCGCGCATTATTTCGCGTCTTTTTTCCGTGGTGAATACATCCGCCATAACTCATGTCTTATCTTTTTGATCTCATTGAGATGCTTATTGGCATGAACTTCATCGTGGCATTTACTGCACAGGACGATGAGATTGAATTCTTCATTCGCTCCACCTTGTTGATGATGTTCCAGGTGATGCAATTCCAAAATACGTGGATCTTTAGTAGACCATCTCTTGCGCGTCCAACCACATAATCGACAAGTATTCTCGTCTCGAACGTATACGTTCTTTTGTATGCTTTCGGGTATACAACGATCATGCGGCTCCGCAACTCGATCTCTTGATTCCAAAACGTACTGCCCGATATGTAGATCAGGCCGCCCCGTAAAACGAGTGGCGATTGTGTATCCTTCTTCTGTGCGTAGTTGACGAACTCGCCGTGCAAATTGCCTGGCGTCTTTGGCTACGTAAGCCAACTCTTCAGTGGTAACTACTTTTCCGACGTTCTCCAATAGATATTCCAGAAGACGCTTTTTAGAACCACCGCCGCCGCGTCTGATGCGATTGGCCGTGTGCCATCGCCTCGCGGCATCGCTATCCGGCTCCTCGGAAACTAGAAGATACTCGTCCGGCTTTAGAACAATGCCAACTTCTGGATCGGGTGATGCACCCGAAGCTATAGAACAACCGGCATCAACATGCCATTCACTTGCATGTATTCGCTCCCAAAGCCTTCAAGATACGTCCGGATGGACAAAAGACAACCGTACCAAAAAGGCGTGTTCAGAAACCAAAATTTCCATCTTCGATCTTGAGAGCGGTTGCCAGCGCGCAAGCATTTCGAAGCATGAACACTCCGTAATTGGTAGCCAAATACACGAGATGACTCGCTGCTTCAGACGACCACTCCGCTTGTGCTGTCAATTCTCGCCTAAGAAGGTCTAATTGATGTTCTGACCAAGCATCGGCCCTTGATCCGTCAATTTCGACAACCATAGTTTCGTATTCCTCGATTAATGCGGTTGTATTTGATCCTTCTGTCATTTCCGATGTTCCCTTTCAGAGGCTATTGGAATACCGATCACGAACTCTCGACGAACACATTGCTTCGATGCCACTCAAGGTGTTTTGGCGATGGCATGAAACGCTGAGGTTTCAGGATGTGTCGGTTGTGGTATGCACAGATAAGCCGAACAACTACCTCATCGACGCACGATCGCAACCGCTTCGATACTTGAACCGTCATGTCTTCCGCAATCGTGATGATCCCGGCGTCAAAAAGTCGATCAAATGTAGCACTTAGGCAAAGACCGTTTGTTGGATCCACGCGATATCGCTCGTCGTGACTCCAGGGTACAATATGGCTTGCAATCAGGCATTCCGTGACGGTTAGTCCTGTTATGCAGCATCTGCATTCATAATTGCTAAGAACCGAATCGCGAAAGAAGGCTTGGTGAATTCGTTCTCTCGATAAGCGCGTTCGTTCTGTTGGGCCCTCGGGGAGTTTCGGAGGGAGAGATTTCACCGCTATCCGTTCAGCAAAAGATTCCCTTAGTCTATGTGCCTCAAAAACTAAATCGTTCCAGTTGGAATGAAATTCGTGCCAGATTGTTCGATCCAGACGGCTTACATGCGTTAGTCCAGAGATTTTGAGTCGTCTTAGTTCGGGATCAAATGCGCCAAAGTTGCCGAGTTTTCTGGCAATTGCCGCAGGCGACCGATTCAAGATAACGGCAAGGTCTTGTACTTCCGGCGTGTTGGCCTTTGTCTTCTTAAAAGGGATGCGGCAATAAAGATCGAAGGCGAGAATAAGCTCTTCACGAGTCCATGGTTTGCCGTAATTTTCGCGTTGATCTCCACTACTCATGATTGAATATCCCATACCGACAATTTGAGAAATCGAGCGTCACATGTGTACACTCCCATTTATTGGGCAATAAGTTTGCACTGTGCGAAATCCCGCTCACTTGAAGCCGAGCAACATGCCGCCGCAACCGGCGAAAAGTTCGATAACGGTTGGACCTTTGCCTTTCGGTGGTTCGTTAAGTATCCAGTGCCAATCGGCTTCGCGGGCGGTCTTTGCGTCGAAGGGATACAATCTATAAGATCGTTTTCCAGTCCGTTCCAGGGCAAGAACGTCGCCCGTCTTAATTCCATGATGGGCAAAATACTTACCCACCCATTTTCGCCCTCGAAAAAATCCCCGCGGTTTTCCCGTCTTCGCGTCTGTGCCGATGTCGGTTTGGATCGTCTCGTTTAATCCCTCCAAAAAGATTTCAATTTCGCCGCCGCCGGCTTTCAATGATTTTCGAGAGGGACCGATGCAATCCTTAGGAAAGAAGTCATAGTGGCCGTTCACGTACAAATGGTTCTGGCGTAGATTTCCGGCCGTCACGCGAAACAAACGCTTTTTTTCCGCAACCGTACCGCTCACAACATTGAGCCTCCATACTCCAATACTTTGCCGAATAGGATTTTGTAGCCATTTTAGGAAACTTGCCGCCGCAAGTCAATCACCGGCGTCACCTTCCAGCGATTCCCGAGTGGATGCCTTGCGGATGGGAACCCGATTAGAGACTCGTCCGCGTTACACGCCGACGAGTTGTTTTGATACGTTTCCGTTGCCGGAGTGCGTGTGGGCGGCGGACGGCGACGGTAACGAGTCCCGTTTAGCAGCCGCCGGCACGGCGGCTTGCGGCGGAGCACGGGCCGACGTGCCGTCGGCCGCTAAACAACGGCACACGGAGCAAATTGCCGTCGCGGCGCGGGAATTGGACGAGCTGCGCAACCGCTGGCTGAACCCGCCGGAGTGGACGAAGACCGAAGTGCTGGAGTTCCCCGGTTCGGTCGATGGTCCGTGGTCGCGTTACATAGATCCGGCGACGGTGTGCCCTCACCCTAACCCTCTCCCAAAGGGAGAGGGGACAAATTCTTCTCTCCCCTCTCCTCTCTCCCCTCTCCCCTCAATCGGCACGGTGCGCTGGCCGCGCGTCGTGCCGAGGGACCCCGACTGTGCGGAGAGCCTGAAAAAGCGGACGCTGACGAACCTCTACAACCAGCGGCCGGCTTGGCTGAAACTGGCCCACGAAAAGCTCGACGCGGCGGTGTTCGCGGCCTATGGCTGGAACCCCACGATCGGCGACGAAGAACTTCTGGCGAAGCTGTTGGAGTTGAACCTCGAACGATCGGGGGAGGAATAATCCCGCTGATTCGAGCAGGTGGCCTTGATCTCTGTTGTAAATGTAGTACAATGTATACAACAGGAATCGCGGCCAAGGATGGCCGCACAGCACAACCCTATCACCAGAGGGGATGGCCATGAGTCCTAATGCTTTTTCAAAGCTGATGCGACGACTTCGCGTGGAGCAGGGGGCGACTTTGCGGGAGTTTTGTCAACAACACGGGTTTGATCCGGGGAATTACAGTCGCCTGGAGAGGGGGTTGTATCCGCCGCCCGAAGGCCGAGAGCTTCTTGAGAAGTATGCCTTGGCCCTTGATTTGGCTCCGGGGTCCGACCAGTGGCTGGAGTTTTTTGACGTGGCGGCGGCCGAGCGGGGGCGGATTCCCGATGATCTCATGTCGGATGCACAAGTCGTGGAAAAACTTCCCGCTCTATTCCGTACCATGCGTGGGACGCCGTTGCCGTCCGAGCAATTGGACCAACTGATCGAAAAGGTGCGTCGGAGCTAACGGATGACTTTCAATATCCCAACAAGGTGGTTGTCGGTGGTTCGACCGCTCCTTGAAAAACGGCGGAAAACCGCCGTATTCCAAAGACCTGGGGTATATTGACTTCCTGCCTGGGGCGGGTAAAATGCGAGGTTCTATCACTTCGTATGGTTGCGGGCTGGGTTCCACCACTCGGCCGTTGCACTTCACCCCTTTTTTCGCTTGGAGGACGCTACAGATGGCAGAGGACAAAACCGGGCAGATTGTAAACGTAATGAAAGAGGCGCGGTTGTTCCCGCCGCCGAAGGAGTTTGCGGAAAAAGCCCGCATCGGTTCGATTGAGCAATACGAGAAGCTCTGGAAGGAAGCCGCCGGCGATATCGAGGGTTTCTGGGGCGGAATGGGCAACGAACTCCACTGGTTCAAGCCCTACGATAAGGTTCTGGAGTGGAACATGCCGTTCGCCAAGTGGTTTGTGGGCGGCCAGACGAACGTATCCTACAACTGCCTCGACGCACATCTGGGCACCCACCGCGAAAACAAGACCGCGATCATCTGGGAAGGCGAGCCGGGCGACGTGCGGAAGTTCACCTTCGCCGAGTTGCACAAAGAGGTCTGCAAGTTCGCCAACGTGCTGAAGAAGCTGGGTATCAAGCAGGGCGACGTGATAACGCTCTACATGCCGATGGTGCCCGAGTTGGCCATCGCCATGCTGGCCTGCGCCCGGGTCGGCGCGGTCCATTCGGTGGTGTTCGGCGGGTTCGCGGCCGAGGCAATCGCCGACCGGAACAACGACGCGGGGGCGAAGATGGTCATCACGGCCGACGCCGGCTGGCGGCGCGGCAAGCAAATTCCGCTGAAGGCGAGCGTCGACGCGGCGTTGGAAAAATCGACGACGGTCGAGAAGTGCGTGGTCTACAAGCGGACCGGCTGCGACGTGACGATGAAGGAAGGGCGCGACTTCTGGTGGCACGACCTGATGGCCGACGCCTCGGACGATTGCCCCGCCGAGCCGTTGGACAGCGAAGCGCCGCTGTTCATCCTCTACACCAGCGGCTCGACCGGCAAGCCTAAGGGGATCAAGCACACCACGGCCGGCTACAACCTCTTCGCAAAGAAAACGACCGAGTGGGTGTTCGACGTCCGCGACGAGGACATCTATTGGTGTACGGCCGACATCGGCTGGATCACCGGCCACACGTACGTCGTCTACGGTCCGTTGACGGCCGGCGTGACGACCTTCATGTTTGAAGGCGCGCCGGACACCCCGCAGCAGGACCGCTGGTGGCAGTTGATCGAAAAGTACAAGATCAACATTTTCTACACCGCTCCGACGGCGATCCGCACTTTCATCAAGTGGGGCGACGAGTGGATCACGAAGCACGACGTCAGCAGCCTGCGGCTGTTGGGCACCGTGGGCGAAGGGATCAACCCCGAGGCCTGGATGTGGTATCACCGCGTGATCGGCGGCGAGCGTTGCCCGATCGTCGATACCTGGTGGCAGACGGAGACGGGCGGGATCATGATGACCCCGTTGCCCGGCGCCATTGCGACCAAGCCCGGCAGTTGCACCAAGCCCCTGCCCGGCATCATCCCCGAGATCGTCGGCGAGGACCGCAAACCGGTTCCGATCGGCGCGGGCGGATGGCTCACGATCACCAAGCCCTGGCCGGGTATGCTCCGCGGCATCTGGGGCGACAACGAGCGGTACAAGACCCAATACTGGACCGACGTGCCGGGCAAGTACCTCTGCGGCGACAACGCCCGCTGCGACGAGGACGGCTACTACTGGATCATGGGACGGATCGACGACGTGTTGAACGTCTCCGGCCACCGGCTGAGCACGATCGAGATCGAGAGCGCGCTGGTGAGCCACAACGCGGTGGCCGAAGCGGCCGCGGTCGGCAGGCCACACGAGATCAAAGGCGAGGCCGTTTCGGTCTTCGTCACTCTGGCCGGCGGATTCGATCCGTCCGAAGATTTGCGGAAGGAGTTGAAGGGGCACGTGCGGAAGGAGATCGGCGCGTTGGCCGTGCCGGACGACATCCACTTCACCGCTTCGTTGCCTAAGACCCGTAGCGGTAAGATCATGCGCCGCCTGCTCCGCGACATTGCGGCGGGCCGCGAGACGGTCGGCGACACCTCGACGCTCGAGGACTACAGCGTCCTGGCCAAGCTCAGGGCGGAAGAGGAATAGTCGATTTGACCTCATCGCCTCGCCCCTCTCCCGCTTTGCGGGAGAAGGGGTGGGGATGAGGTTGCGGTGGCCCAGGACTGGCGGATTCCTGGCGGGGGCTGTTGGCGTTGCTTAATTCAACGGTATCTCGGCAAACCGAGGTTCGCCTGCCGTCACCGAGCAGACCGCTTCCAGGCGATCGTCAACCAGCCGTTTCGGCAATCCATTTGTATCGGCGCCATCTTGCCCACCGCTTTCCACTTGCCGGACAGTTCAAAGCCCTCGGCGAGAAACTCCGGCTCAAAGACTTTCTCAAACCGTATTTCCAGCAATTTGCGGATCACCGTCCGCCGGGCGTCGATCGTTCGGCCGCCGCCGGGGATGAAATCGGGCGGAAGGACCACGATGTCGCCTTGACGGACCAGCTTGAATCCCTTTGGCGACTTCTCGATCTTATAGGTGGCCGAGATGTTCATGGCCGGATGGGCGTCGTCCCCCTTGTAATACTTTACTCCGCGCAGAGTAATCGTCAGCCGCTGGTCGGCAAAGGTGACGGAGATCGGTTGCCGCGGGGCGAAGGTGATGGCCCAAGGTTGGCCGTCCTCGTCCCCTTTCATTTTTTCCGGCAATTCACCGAGCAGATCGGCGGCCGCGGCCTGAACTTTTTCCTCGTACACGGTGCGACCGGCCAGCGCGTCGAAGACCAGATTGTTGATCGTCGATTCGTGTATTCGCAGCGACATTTCGGCCCCTTCCACCACGGACGGCGGCTCGTCGGGGGCCGCCAGCTTGTTCTTGCCCGCCTGCAAACCGATTATCCTCAGCGCAGACGGCGTGGTGCTGAAGTCGAGCCGTCGCGGAAAAAGTTTCCGCTCGGTGAAGGGGCGTTGATATTTCTCGACGTATTGCCGGTTCGCCCGTTCAAGCGGCTCGGCCGCCTGCCGGTCGATCCTTTTGTTGAGCTTCTCTTCGGCGTGTTGCGAGGCGATGCACTCGGCCAAAGACTGCTGTTTTCCCGCCTTTCGCCAGGCCATCCGCTCGATCAATCGGCGGCCGCGGCGCGATTGGATGTCATTGAACAAGATCGATGTTTCCGCCTTGGAAACCGCCGGGTAGGAGGACAATCCGCCGGCGTCGATCCAAATCCGTTTGCGGGCGGCCAGATTGGTCGTCGAGCGGCTGAAGATCGTTATGCCGCCGTGATAGCCCACGTTGTCGCTTTCGGTGACGCCGAAAAACAGCGCGTCGATCACGCCGAACTTGGGATCGGGCCAAAGCTCGGCATGGGTCCGGCCGACGGTGTGCGCCGTGCCGTGAATGTCGGTGCCGAGGATGCAGTCGCGGATCGGCATGGTGTCGTCAACCCCTTCGTCCAAGCCTGCCGCGACCACCTCCGCCGAGATTTCCACGAACAGGTTCGGCCGAACGAAGTGGCCCTGGATTGCCCGGACCAGCGCCGGACACTGATGCGCGCCTTCCAGCCAACGAACCGACTCGCTAATGACCAGCGCGTCCTCGGTGGTCGGCTTGACGACGTAAGTCTTCATGCTCGCGGCCAATCGGTCGACGATTGCCTCGAAGCCCGCGCGGATGTTGGGGTTGTCCACCGCGCGGAGCATGGCGATGTAATTGTGCAATGCCCGCTGCACGTCGAGGAACCAGACCAGGTCCAGTCCCTCATAGCCGGCGCAATAGCGGGCGTGGATGCTGCCGAGCAGCGCCTTGTCAGGCTGGTCGCCGCGAAGCTCCGCCTGTAATGCGTCCCAGCGGAGGTATTTTCGCCAATCCTCGCCGTTTGGTCCCGCCAACTCCAGTCTGCGATCCAGCCGTGAGAGGGCCTCGATCAGCCCCGCCTTTGACTGTTGAACGTCGTCGTGGTCAATCGGGCGGAACTCGGACTTGGCGTTTTTGCAGGCCGCGGGCAGTTCTTCGAGCGAGACGGCGGCCTCGGCCGCCTCGCCACTCGCTGCTTGCGCGAACGAGGCAAGAAAAACAGCGGACGCACAGAGTATCGCTTTTTTGAGTTTCATCCTTAACCGCATTACCCAGCTCCTTGTAGGGGGGTGAGCCAACGGATATTCCCCAACCGGAAAATTTCATTTGACCCCTTGATTTTGCGTAGCTTACCAGTTATCACTTTCTTTAACAAGTTGGGATAAGATGGTCGGTAGCCTCGATCGATCCCTGCCGCGGCAAGGTTTGGCCGCACAAGTCGTCTGAAATCCGAAGCTTCGGACGATCCCCACCACGGATGGGTCACCCTCTAAGACCTTTCTTTCCGAGAACCAATCCGAAGGAGCAAGAGTATGAACGGCGTACGTTGTCTATTGATGTTGACTGGCTTGGCGTGTACGTGCTTGGTATTGGCTTCCGTGCCATTGGACAACCCGGCCGGCGACGCCCCCGAGGCCAAGGTCGCTTGGCGCTCCGACTACGCCAAGGCGATGACCGAGGCCGAGAGCCGCAACAAGATGATGTTCATCTATTTCTGCGACACGGACGGCAGCCGGCCGTGCAACCGATTCAAAAAAGAAACCCTCGACGACCCACGGGTCAGCCGCAAGCTGCAAGACTACGTGTGCGTCCAAATTCCGTTGGACGCCAAGATCAAGGTCCAAGGCAAGGATATGGTCCTGCTGGAGCACGAATCGTTCTATGAGATGCTCGGCAAACCGGGGATCGCAATCGTCGATTTCCGCTCGACCGACGGACCCTTGCGCGGCTCGATCGTCAGCACGTTTCCGATTACCGAGAAGCTCTGGTACACGCCGGAGCGGATGGCGGTGATCTTGGACCTTCCCACCGGCTCGCTTACCCAGCGGACGCTGATCTACGCCGTGCGGATCCATCCCGACAAGCCGGAAAGCACCAACGGCCGGCCGCTTCTCACGCTGGTGGAAGAGGCCCAGGAACATTCGCAGTATCAAGCCGACATCCGCTTGCAGGGTCATCATGCCTGGGGATCGCGTTTTCGGCGGATCGTTGCCCGGCTGCCGGGCGGTATGACGGCGAGCGAGGTGTGCGCCGAGAGTTGGCCGGGCGAGAGCCTGGTCGAGGCCGCCATCGAGTGCGTGCGATGCTGGCGGTTCTCTGAAGGACATTGGAGCGCCGTGCGGGCACGACATCGCTTCTTCGGATACGACATGCGGCGAGGCGGCAACGGAATCTGGTACGCCACCGGAATCTTCGGCAGTCGAGGCCGATAGGCGGAAAAATCGGAGCGCGGACGGGAATTATTCATAAAGCCTGAAATTGGGTGCCACGGGTAAGCGCAGCTTACCCGTGGGGTGACATTGGGACGCACGGGTAAGCTGCGCTTACCCATGACACCCCGAATAATCCGGGTGAGGGGAGAAGGGGATTCGGCGACTGGAGCCGCTTACTGCTGGATTCAGCCGGGGAACTCGCTGCTGTTTTCCTCGGCCGCTTTTCGCAGCTTGTCGAGCGCCCGGGCCTCGATCTGACGGATCCGCTCTTTCGTAACGCCCAATTCGGCCCCGACCTGTTTGAGCGTCAGCGGCTCCTGGCCGCGGCGCAAACCGAACCGCCGCACGATGATCCGTTGCTCGCGCTCGTCGAGACGTTCGAGTATCCTTTCCACCTGCGCCTCGCGTTGCACTTGCGCCGTCAACTGTTCGACCGGGTCCGCCCGATCGTCCTCCGTCGAGGCGAACAACTCCTCGTGGCTGGTGCGGAACCGGTCGAGGCGGCGATGCTCGTCGGGAATGCTGCGGGCGAAGTTCTTCATTATCGCCCAACTGGCGTAGGTGCTGAACTTGTTGCCGCGCGAGTAGTCGAACTTCTCCACCGCACGCATCAGCGACATGTTTCCGTCGCTCACCAGTTCAAAGAAATTCTGCGTCGGACCCACGTGCCGCTTGGCGATCGAGACCACCAGCCGCAAGTTCGAGCGGATGATTTGGTTCTTCGTCGAAACCGCCTCGTCTTGCATCCGTTCGATCCGGTCCATCAAGTTTCGTTTCGGCCGGGCCGGATCGAGTTTGGCGCGGAGCCGGCCGACACGGTATTTCAAGTAGTTCATCTTGCGGAACAGATGGGCTTCTTGATCCCGCGTCAACAACGGCACCTCGTACAGGCTGGCCAGATACGGAGGCAATCCGCTGGGTAAACGCGCCTTCTTCCGCGGCGCCTCCGAAGCCGGCGGCGGTCCGATCACACGCTCCTCGTGCTTCTGCGAGCGGACCCGCGAAAACGACGCGTTGGGGATAAAATCAAGCGGCAATTCCAGTATCCGCCGGGCACGCGCCTCGGCGATGATCCGGTAGATGCCTGACCGCGTGCGGCCAAAACGCCTGGCCAACGCATCGACCGATTCCCCGTGCAGATGTTGTTGATGAATCTTGCGCTTCGATTCCGGCGAGAGCACCCCACGATGGTCGGAAAACACGACCGTTTCGGGATGCTCGTTGTCGAACTGCCGGAGCGTGTAGCGGATGGTTTCGACGCTGCGGCCTGTTTTTCGGGCCAATCGCTTGGTCACATCGGCGGGGCGGGCGCCGGCGCGGGCCAGCCGCCGAGCGCGTTCGATAATCATCTCTCGCTCTTCGTCCGTCAGTTGGCTGAACCGCGAGCCGCGACAGACTCGGTCCCGGTGCCGCTCCACAAAACTGTCCACGGAACTCTGCAAAAAACCTACCCGCTTGCGGCCGTCCATCACGAACCGCCGACTGACCAGCCCTTGGCGCCGCCAGCGGGAAATCGTCTTCGTCGAGACGTTGAATTGCTCGGCCAACCCTTCGATGGTCAGCACCCGCTCGCCGGCCTCGCCGGCCTGTACGCCGGCCGAATCGGATACGTCCTCCACGAACAATCTCAGATCGTGGCCGGCCTCTTGGCCGGTCAATTTCAGGTCGGGGTAGGATTCGGGGCGGTAGTTGGTGATTCGGAAACAGATGTATCCGTAAGGGTAGGTGCGAGCGGGGTCCAACTCGCTCAGCAGCCTTTCGGCCTGCGCCGCCTGTTCGATTCGCTTTTCGCGCGGCGCGAAGCGGACCTGCTGATCGCGGAGCTGTCGGATCGCCGGATTCAGATAGTCCCTGCGCATGGCTCTTTACTCCACATTAGTCTCGACTTGATCCATTATACACACCGCCCAGTTGGTAGGGTGCGTGAAACGCACCACAACATCTTGTACCTGGTGCGTTTCACGCACCCTACGGATTGTGTCGATCATGGTACTCATATTCCAATCTTGCGCTGTCATATTAGTCCCGATTCGATCCATTATACACACTGCCCGTTATTATGACAGCTTAATCTTGCAAAAATCAGGCATTTCCCCACAAACAACCAGAACCACTCCCCCCCGGCTGACCAACATTCAATGTCCAATGTCCAATGTCCAATGACCAATATCCAATAACCAAAAACATTGGACATTGGACATTTCTCCAAAAGGGAGAGGAGAGACTTTTCGGACAGCCTCTTAGCCCGTCGATCACCCTCCCCCCCGACACGTTCCTATGGATAGAACAACTATCTGTACGCAACGGCCCCGACCGTAGCTCACGGCAATCCCGTTATTCCGGCAAATTGACGCAAGTTATTGTTCCAGCTTGTCTTATAATTTAGATACTCTATTCTGTCAAAAAGTTACACATCGTTTTCATGTATTTATCAAGTCGATGGCGTTTCCAATGAACTTTGCCGGCTATGACGGTCGATCTAGCGACTACCAGGCAGTACACCGTTACAGTTGATATTGGCGGTAGACCGTTTCGATTGTCACGACGTAATAGTAGAAAACCCACTTTTTGGAATGCGGCCATGAAGCTCTCTGCCCCAATAATATGCTGTGTCGTGCTGGTCTCCTTGATCGCCGGACCGGGCGCGTCCGCCTCGGATGTGAAGAAAACCTACGTCTTCCATAGCGGTCGAAAGGCCGGTCAGACCGATCGAGTGGTCGTATTGCTGGAGGTCGGGGGTGAAACCAAGTTTCTCGACAAAGGCAAGCCGCGGCGCGAGAAAATGGGGGTCGTCTGTAGCCTGGACTATCTGGAAAAGACGCTGGAAACGCCGGCCGAGGCCGACGGCGTTCTACGCGGCGTCCGCCACTACCGGAGGGCGGCGGCGACGGTGAAGGTGGGCGACGATCGGTTCGAGCCGGCCCTGCGCCCGGAACACCGCCTGATCGGCGTCGAGGCCGCCCAGCGGACGGCGTTGCTCTTCTCGCCCGGCGGAAGCCTTGCACGCAGCGAATTGGACGCCATCGACATTCAGGTCAACAGCCTGCTGCTCGACCGTCTGTTGCCGAGCGGTCCTATCGTCGTCGGCCGGAGTTGGCCCCTGGACAAGGATCTGATGGCGGCCATGCTCGGCCTGGACGAAGTTGCAAAGTCGACCGTCGAGAGTACGTTGAAGGAAGTCACGGACATTGTTGCCCGATTCGAGTTGACCGGCCGGGTGGAAGGCCGCTTGGACGGCGCCGAGACGGACATCGAGCTTAAAGGCCGCTATCGCTTCGATCTGCGTACGAAGCGCGTCGATTGGCTGGGTATGTTGATCAAGGAAGACCGGCAGGCCGGCAACGTCGCCGACGGGGTGGACGTGGTTTCTCGATTGCAACTGACCGTCACACCGGTGAAAGAGCCGAAGGAACTGGCCCACGCGGCGCTCGATAAACTCGATCTGAAGCCGGCCGCGGAATCCACTTGCCTGACTTACGAGTTCCCGGGCGGAGGTTGCCGTTGCCGGTACGACCGGCGTTGGTGCGCCGACAATTCGTCGGGCGTGTTGCGGCTGATGGATCGCGGTGTACTCGCCGGACAGTGCAATCTCGCCTTGTTATCCAAGCGCGATCCGAACCGGCTGGTCTCCTTGGAGGAGTTTCAGGAAGACGTGCGAAAGGCCCTGGGCGACAATTTCGGCGCGTTCGTCGCGGCCGGCCAGTCGGTAAACGAGAGCGGATATCGCGTATTTCGGGTAGTGGCCGACGGCGCCGTGCCCGGCAAGCCCGACGACGTGCCGATCCGCTGGATTTATTATCATCTGGCCGACCGGCAAGGCAATCAAGCCGCGTTGACCTTCACGATCGAACGAGAGAACACGGATCGGTTCGCGGCGGCCGACAAGCCGATTGTCGAGTCGTTGCGGTTTGTCGAACCGGCAAGTAGCGACCAGGTCGAGTAGCCGTTCACGGGGGATTCGGGGGTCGGGGGTCGGGGGTCGGGAAACCGTTTAGCCGCCGCGTCCACGCGGCGTTAGCAGCCCGTTGAAAAAGGGCGCCACTGCTGGCTTGTCCAGCAGTGCAGGGAGAAAACTCCCCGAAAAACACAGCTGGACAAGCCAGCAGTGGCACCCAAACTCCCGAAATCCGACTTTTTCAACGGGCAGCTAGCCCGCATTTCTCACCACGGTGTGCCACTGCTTGGAACAAGCAGTGCTGGGACAACGGGTTACGCCCGGCACTGCTTCTGCGAAGCAGTGGCACACTGTTGGCCAATGTCCCCGCGTGGCGAGAAATGCGGGCTAGCTTTCATAAATCTCAATCTCCTCTCGCCGTAAACGATAAAGCGAAGAGAATTATCATCCGCAAGATTCGATCCGCTCCTTGCCCATCCACTGCCGAAGCGCTTCGGGAATGATGATCGAGCCGTCCGCTTGCTGGTGGTTTTCCAGCAACGCGATCAACGCGCGACTGATGGCGATTGCCGTGCCGTTGAGCGTATGGAGGAAGCGAGTCCCCTTCTTGCCCTTCACCCGATAGCGAATGTTCAATCGCCGGGCCTGATAGTCGGTGCAATTGCTCGCGCTGGTCACTTCGCCGAACTCATCCCGGCCAGGCATCCAGGCCTCGAGGTCGAACTTCCGATATGCCGGCCCGCCCAGGTCGCCCGTGGCCGTGTCCACCACGCGATAAGGAATCTCTAGCCCGTCGAACAGCCGGCACTCGATCTCGCGGAGCCGATCGAGCATGGCGTCGCTCTCCTCGGGCAACGTGAAGACGAACATCTCGATTTTGGTGAACTGGTGGACGCGATACAGTCCGCGGGTCGCCCGGCCGTGTGCGCCGGCCTCGGTGCGGAAGCAATGGCTGATGCCGCAAAGCTGTTTAGGCAGCAATTCCGCGTCGAGGGTTTGCCCGGCCAGCATCCCGCCCAGGGTGATCTCGGCGGTGGCGATCAGGCTCAGGTCGGTGTTCTCGACGCTGTAGATTTGCGTTTCCGGCCCGCGGGGGATGAACCCGATCCCGGCCAACACGTCGTTCCTCGCGAGGTCGGGGGTCGTCACGGGCGTGAAACCCTCGCCCATCAACGTCTCGATCGCGTAACGCTGCAAGGCCAATTCGAGCAGTACGGCGTCGTTTTTGAGGAAGTAGAACCCGTGCCCGGCCACGTTCGCCCCGGCCTCGAAATCGACCAGATCGAGTTTCTCGGCCAATTCGACGTGGTCCAGCGGTTGAAAATCGAACTCCGGCAGCGGCGTCTTACCGCGGAACAGTTCGAGGTTCGATTTATCATCTTCGCCGATCGGCGAGTCGGGGTGCGAGAGGTTGGGTATCTGCCTAAGAAGCTCGTCCAACTCGGCGGCGACTGAGTCGAGTTCGGCCTGCGCGTCCTGGGTCTGCTGCCGAAGCTGCCGCCCCTGCTCCTTCCGCGACTCGCGCTCGGCCTGATCCTTGGCCTTGCCGATCGACTTTGAGACCTCGTTGGCCTGACGGTTGAGCTGCTCGACCTCGATCAGTTTGGCCTTGCGGCATTCCTCCAGTTCGACGAATCGGTCCATGACGACAGGTGCGCCGCGGTTGTAGCAGTTTTCTCTGACTAATTCGGCGTTTTCAACAATAAATCTACGATCTAGCATGAGTTAGCCAATGGCGTTTGTAGGCCGGGTTGTAACCCGACGGTCATTCCATGCCGGGTCACGACCCGGCCTACTGTACTTACATTCATTATTCATCATTCTACATTCATCATTTACTCAGCTCTTCCCAGAGTTTCGCGCTGGCCTTGATGCCACGATGGAAGTCGGCCAGCGAGAATTTTTCGTTCGGACTGTGCGTGTTGTCGTCGTCCTGCCCCCAACCGATCAGCAGGGCGTCGGCGCCGAGTTGCTGGTGAAAGGTGGTGACGATCGGGATCGAGCCGCCCTCGCGGGTGAAGACCGGCCGGCGACCGAAGGCGTGCTCGATCGCCCGGGCCGCGGCCTCGATGTACGGACTGTCCAGTGGGACCAACACGCCCGGCGCTCCGTGGAGATCAATCAACTCGGTCTTCACACCCGGCGGACATAGCTCGGCCAGGCGGGTTTTCAGTCCGACGGAGACTTCCGCGGGGTCTTGGTTCGGCACCAGCCGGAAGCTGAACTTGGCGGCGGCCCTCGATGGCAAGACGGTCTTGGCCCCTTCGCCCTGGTATCCACCCCAGATGCCGCAAACGTCGAAGGTGGGCCGCGTCCAACGCCGTTCCAACACGGTGTATCCGGCCTCGCCGATCGCCCCGTCCACGCCGATCTGCGCGAAGAATTCCTTCTCGTCGAACGGCAGCGCGGCCATCTCCTTCCGCTCCCGGTCGCTAAGCGGCACGACGTCGTCGTAAAAACCGGGGATCGTCACCCGGCCGTCTTTGTCGATCAAGCCGTTTAGGATCCCGGCCAGCGCGTTGGCCGGATTGGTCACCGATCCGCCGAACGAACCGGAATGCAAGTCGCGGTTCGGACCGATCACGTGAAGCTCGTAGTAGGCGATGCCCCGCAGTCCGTAGGTGACGGCCGGTACGCCGGGCGCGAACTGGCTGCCGTCGCTGATTACCACGCAATCGCACGCCAACTTGTCGGAATGTTCGACGATGAATTTCTCCAGACCGTGGCTGCCGACTTCCTCCTCGCCCTCGATGATGAACTTCAGATTGATCGGCAAACGTCCCTCGACGTTCATCCATGCTTCGAGGCCCTTCAGGTGGGTAAGCAACTGGCCCTTGTCGTCGGTCGCCCCGCGGGCGACAATGTTTCCGTCGCGGCGGGTCGGCTCGAACGGCGGCGTGGTCCACTTCTCCAGCGGGTCGGATGGCTGAACGTCGTAGTGGCCGTAGACCAACGCCGTCGGGGCACCGGCGACAACGGGCGTCTCGGCGTATACCATCGGATGACCGGCCGTCGGAATTATCTCGGGGGTCAGCTTCAACCGGCGGAACTGATCGGCCACCCACTCGGCCGCCCGCTGCATGTCGTCGCGGAGGGCGGGGTCGGCGCTGACGCTGGGAATCCTGAGAAACTCGCACAACTCTTCCTCGAACCGCGCGGCGTTGGCTTCAATGTATTGGTCGATGTTCGGCATGGCTGGTTGCTTTCGTGCTATGGGATTGGTCGTTCAGATTATCGGTTCTCGAAATAAACGTCGGATGGCGGGTGACTGGAAACCGTGAAAAAGAATAATATAATGTGTTGATGCCCGTTCGACCATCGGGTCCGCAAACGTCCATTTGGGGAACAACGCCGTGGATACTCATTCCGCAACCGCCGTAGTTGAGCAGGAAGAGGTCGCCGTCCGGACGCGGGAACGCTCCGAAAAAAAGACCAAGCGGCAGCCGCCGTACCACGTTGTCCTCTGGAACGACGACGCCCACAGTTACGACTACGTCATCGCCATGCTGATGGAGTTATTCGCCTACCCGCCAGAGAAGGGTTTCCAGATGGCCAAAGAGGTTGATACCCAAGGCCGGGTCATCCTGCTTACGACCACGCTCGAACACGCCGAGTTGAAGCGCGACCAAGTTCACGCCTACGGCAAGGATTCTCTGATCGCCGGCTGCAAAGGGTCGATGTCGGCAACGATCGAACCGGCCGAGTAATTGGTGAGTTTCGGATGACGAAGACGCTCAAGACCGTCACGCTCGGCTGCCGGGTGAATCAGTACGAGACGGAATATCTGCGGCAGGGGTTCGAGCGGCTGGGATATCGAGAGGCGGTTGACGGCCGTCCGGTTGATCTGTGCATTGTCAACGGTTGCGTCGTTACGGCCGAGAGCGAGGCCAAGACCCGCAAGGCGATCCGCCGGCTGGCGAAAAAACATCCCCAGGCCGAGATCATCGTCATCGGCTGCTACGCCGCGCGGGCGGCGGATGAAGCGGCCGCAATGCCCGGCGTGGTCGAGATCGTTGCCGACAAACGTCAACTCTCCGACCTGTTGGCCCGACGCGGCTTGACCGACGTGCCGACGGGCATCGAGCGGTTCCCCTCTAGACGCCGGGCGTACGTCAAGGTGCAAGACGGCTGCCTCGGGCGGTGCAGCTATTGCATCGTTCCCACCGTCCGCCCGTACATGACCAGCCGGCCGGCCGATGAAGTCCTCGACGAAGTTCGCCGGCTAATCGAAAACGGACACCGCGAGATCGTGCTGACCGGTATTCATTTGGGAGCGTATGGGAATGATGAATGTAGAATGATGAATGTAGAATTACTACCGCGGTCGTCCGACATTCATCATTCATCATTCAACATTCATCATTCTTCCCCCTCTCTCGCCGATCTCGTGCGGCGAATCACGGACATCGACGGGGATTTCCGCGTGCGGCTTTCGAGCATCGAAGCGGCCGAAGTCTCGCCGGAATTGATCTCGCTGATGGCCGAGCGCCGCGAGCGGATTTGCCCCTTCCTGCACCTGCCGATGCAGAGCGGGAGCGACGCCGTGTTGCAACGGATGAATCGCCGCTGGACGGCGAGGCAGTTCATCCAGCGTTGCCGCGAGATTCAATCCGCGCTCGACCGGCCGGCCATCTGCACCGACGCGATCGTCGGTTTTCCGGGCGAGACGGAGGCGGATTTCGCGGCCACGTGCCGGGTGGCCGAGGAAGTGGGGTTCGCCAAGATTCATGTATTCCGCTTCAGCCCCCGGCCGGGAACCCTTGCCGCCGACATGCCCGGACAAGTCACCAATCGAATTGTCCAACGGAGAGCGGGTGAATTGGGCGAAATAGGAAGAATGCTGCGGCGGCGATATTGCCGCAGCCTCGTTGGCCGCAAGTTGCAAGTGATGGTGGAAACAACGATTCCGGAATGGCCGGGGTGGGTGCTGGGTACTTCCGAATACCACATTCCGGTCGCTTTGCCCGGCGATCGAGGGCTGATCGGCCAATTCGCGTGGGTTACCGCCGACTCTGAAGAGAACGGGTGGATTTGGGCATTGTGTAGAAAGTAGGGTGGATCAAGCGAAGCGCAGCCCCACCCTACATGGATTATCCGCTCTGGCATCGAGCCGCCTGCTTTGCTAGACTCCCGCCGCTTTTTTCGCCAGATGCAGCAACAGGAGTAGACCATGAACGGAAAACGGATTTTCCGACTGTGGATGATCATCGGCACGTTGGGCGCGGTATGCCCGATGGCGGAGGCCGCGCCGTTTTGGAGCAATTTGCTCCCTATGAAGGGCGTAAGTGCCGACCCGGAGCAGGCGTATCCGATCAGCGAAGAGGACGGGCCGTGGATGGTCATGGCGTGCAGTTTCTCCGGCGAGGGGGCCGAAAAGCAGGCCCGCGAACTGGTCTATGAACTGCGGAAACGCTACAAGTTGCCCGCCTACACTTACCGGGCACGTTTCGATCTCGGCGAGGCGCGGGGGAAGGGCCTCGACAGGTACGGAAATCCGATCAAGTGGCAATACAGGAAGCATGCGAACCGTAGCGGGGCGGCAATCGAAGAGGTCGCCGTGTTGGTAGGAAACTATCGGTCGGCCGAAGACTCCGGGGCGCAATCGACCCTCCAAAAACTCAAGTTCGCCCGGCCGAAATGCCTGGAACTCAAGGAAGGCAAGGCTACGCATCAGACGCTTACCGGATGGCGCATGATCCAGAAACAAGTCCACGAGGCCATCGGCAGCGAGAAGCGAAAAAAGGGGCCGATGGGCCACGCCTTCGTGACCACCAATCCGCTGCTCCCGCCCGATTACTTCGTGCCAAAAGGGATCGACCCGGCCATCGTTGCGCTAAACAAGGACGTTCCCTATGGTCTCTTGGACTGCCCCGGCAAATACACCGTGCAAGTAGCCACGTTCAAGGGCAAGGTTGTGTTGAAGCAGAGCGAGATTCGAGCAATCGAAAATGGCAAGGCGGAGTTGAAAGGCGAATTGGCTTTCGCCGCCGTGAAAGCGGACGAATTGACCAGGGCCTTGCGCATGAAAGGATATGAGGCATACCAGTTCCACGACCGCTACGCGAGCATCGTGACGGTGGGGAGTTTCAACTCGGTGGGCACGCCGCGGTCCGACGGACGGATCGAAATCGATCCGAGGATACATCGGATCATCAAAATCTTCGGTCCCGACCACAAGGCTAATCGGGGACTCCAAAACGCCTTGAAGGCACAGGGGCTGGCCGGACAAACCCTCGCCACTCCGGTAAAAAACCTGATCGGCATCCCCTTCGACATTCAGCCGATCCCCGTCGAGGTCCCCAAGCGGCCGATCAGCACCGCGCTGAGATAAGAAGTAGTGGGTAGTGGTCTGTCGCATCTGAAATCCCATGTGTAGCGGGGCGGCTTGCCGCCCGTGTTCCACCGCGTTATGCGATCCGCGTCAACGGTCCGCAGGCGGTCCCGCTACACGACCCACTCGACATTTCATGTGCGACATACTATTATCCACTATCCAC
>JAUWNG010000176.1 GCA_030612765.1 Planctomycetota bacterium | reverse complement strand
TTCCCGTAACCCCAGGCCCCCCGTATGCCTAGACGTCCCATTCTCAACGATAGTAAGCGCCGGTCCATAATCGCCATGGTTGCCAACGGCAGCAGCCGGCGGGTGGCGGCGCGGTTTATCGGCTGCGCGCCGAGTACCATAACTCGTACCGCCGCACGCAACCTGGACTTCGCCGCCGAACTGGTCCGGGCGGAACAGACCGCGGAAGTCAGCCTGCTCCGCCGAGTACAAAATGCGGCCGCAGACCCCAAGCATTGGCGGGCCGCCGCCTGGCTGCTCGAACGAAGGAACCCCGAGGACTTTGCCTCACGAGGGCCGAACATCGTTACCGAACAACAATTTTTCGACTTCGTCACTTGGATCATTGATGCGATGAGCGACGACTTGCCCGCCAAAAACTTCCGCTCCGTCATCGAAAAACTCGACGAAATTCAGCGCGAGCACAAATTAAATTATGCACCGATCATCATCGAGTCGGCCAGCGAGTCGGAAGATACGAACGTGGAAATCGCCGCCAAGACAACGACCGAATCTAAGCAGACCGCCCAGCCTGTCGGAAACACCGATCCAATTGCAACACGCCACCCGAGAGTGGGGTGCGACTTAGCTGCGGGTGAGAATGACGCAACCGGAAGTGATTCAACGACTTCCGACGATGTGCAACAGACGTAACCCAAACGGAGCACCGTAGGACTGTTGCACTGTTGCATTTGATGCCAGAAGAGGGGGGCAAGTTTATGCGTGCCACCAAACGAACGGACGCGGGAGCGTCAGGGCAGTGTGTTCCCATGCAGAGCATGGGAACAAGGTGTATTGCAACCCTACCGGGTCGGAGTTTCGGCCGACGGCTCGCGGGCGGTTTGCTCCGCTGCCGCGGGAGCGTCGCCGTAGTAGAGGTTCGTGGCCTCGGAGATCAGACGCGCGCCGAGCGGCTTGCAATGGGTCTCCGCCCGGAATACGTGGCTCCCCGGTGTCTCGGCTCGGGCACGGATCTTCAGGACCACTTCCTCGCCCGGGGCCAAGGACGCGATGGGCTGAAACACCACCCGGCCGGGACCGAGGCGATTGGCGGCGCCTTCGGCGGCGATCGGTTCGATGCCGCGTGAGAAGTATACGAAGACCTCGACGCCCCGCGCCTCTTTCGTACCCCGGTTGCGGACGCGCACCTCGTAGATCACCTCTTCGCCGACCGGCGCCGGTCCGGTCGGGTCTTTCACGTTCATGGTCAGATCGGCGACGGCCTCGACCCGGACCACGGTTTCGGCCCGTGCGGTCAGATCGTCGTCGGCAACGACGTTCAGCTTCATTCGACTCGAACCGGCCGCCGCCAAATGGCACTTAACGGCAAAGTGCCGCTCCTCTTGCGCCCCGAGCGAATCCAATGTCCAGACCAGTTTTCCGCCGGAAGAGTTTATCCGGGCGCCTTCGATTCCCGAAAGGTACTTGGCGCCGGAGGGCAGGGCCAGCGAGAACTTGACGTTCCGCGCGGGGGCATTGCCCGGATTGAAGACCGTGACGGCGTAGTTGGCCACCGTGCCGACGAACTGGACCTTCGGCCCGTCGAAGTCGATCTTCAATCCCGCTCGACGCACCAACACCTTCTCGGTCAGTTCGGCGTACAGATTCCCATCGGCGCGGACCTCGACCTGGACGGTCAGATTTCCGGCTTGCCGTGCGGTCAGTTCCACTTCCAAGGTCTTTTTCCCGCCGGCCGCCAGCAGCCCGACCTTGTGCGTGGCCTGGACGTTTTCACCCGCCCCGACGGGCATCAGGGTAAGCACGACGTTTTCCGCCGGGCCGGTGCCGGTGTTGGCCAATCTGAGGTGGAATAGTTCCTTTTTCCCGTAGAAGACCTCGCGTGGCCCCTCGAGTTGCATAACGAGCTTCGGCTCTTGAACCTCGATCATCGCCTGGGATGCGATCGGCTTGTAGTCCCAGCGGACCGCCAGATCGAACGGACGGCTTTGCCGCGGGATGATTTTCAGGGTCAACCGCTCGCGCCCTTTGGCGTTGAGGCAACCGACTTTCCACGGGACGGTTCCGTCCTGCCGGTTGACATCGGTTGCCCCGACGGCGCCAGCGCTGGCCTCGGCGCCGGTCACTTCGGCCCACTCGGGCAGCGAAACGTACACCACCAATCCCTCCGCGGCCACGTTTCCAGTGTTGATCACCTGTACTTCGTATGTCGATTCCCTGCCGACGGAGATCGTCCGAGGCCCAATGGTTTTGACGCTAAGGTTCGGTCCTTTGCGGGCGAAAAGCACGCCGCTCTCGTCGTGGGACAGGTTGCCAACCTGTCCTGCATTCTCATCGTGGGACAGGTTGCCAACCTGTCCTACAGGGAGCGGGCGCGATTCCGGGGTCGCGCGCTGCGCGATCACCGGCCGGCCAGTCGCGCGGGGCGTCTCCGGCACGGTATCCACCGTCGCCTCGATCGGCGCCGACTTCGAGGTCCGCTTGGGCTGGAAGTTGGGTTGCGGACGACGAGCCTGCTCTTCGTCGGAGCCGAACACCGACTGGCTAAAGCCCGCCAGCCGCTTGTGAAGCGGTTTCAACCCCGGCTTCCCCGAGTCGGAAAGGTCGGGCAGATCGCCCCAATAATCCGACTGCTCGCTGGTCGCCTTGCGCGGCGGGCGGGCCGGAATTTGCCGGGTGGGCGTTTCTCGTGCCTCATCGTCGGCCAACAACGATGTGCCGGCCAACGGGCGGCGGACCTGTATCGGCGTTCCGTCTTCGCCGCGTCGGTAGACCGGCGGCATGGTTTTCGGGGCGTACTCGGCTTTGGTTCCCGCCGGCTTTCCGTCCTCGGACGAGCGTCGCCCGGCCCTCTCCAAAACACTTCCTGCCCGCGGCGCGCCGGCCTCGTCCCTCGGATCGGACAGGTCTTGCCAGCGGTCCGAACGGCGCTTTTCCGGCGCGGTCTTCTCGTGGTTTTTGGCCCTGCTTTTCTTTGATGGGAGGATTCCGTCGAAAATCGACCTGCCGAAATCATCCAACCGATCGAAGAACGATTTCTCCTCGCCGGCGCTGCATTGCACCGGCGCCGTGGTAATTACCCCAAGTGTCCCGAACACCACGAGAATGGCGACGAATCTTGTCCGCATGGCTATCCCCTGCCGAATTTTGGAAGGCAGCATCATCCCATAATACAATTCCATCAGGTTGTATCGGTTGGAACGATTTTCGCGGTTTAGCTAACTTTTCGGGATTGCACGAAAACTTAGCCGGCGCAGCTTTGGTGATCTGGCGATACTGCGCCGGCTCGAAAGAGAGGGTGGGCGGAGCAAGTTTAGCCGCAACGAGGTTTCAGAGGCTGTCCGAAAAGTGCAATATATAGTCCCCTCTCCCTTTGGGAGAGGGTTAGGGTGAGGGTAATTCGTCGGAAAACGTCTTGCCTTGCTTGTGTGATTCTCCCACGCCCTCACCCCCTGCCCCTCTCCCAAAGGGAGAGGGGAGACTTTTCGGATAGCCTCTCAGAGCGGTTGGCCGTAAAAGCTGCTGAGAATCCGCAGCCGCTGAACCAGATAAGAAACGATCGCTCCGAGAATCAATAATCCGACGGCGAAGATCACATGGCGGTTGTACCCCGCGTCCATCATTTTTTGCAACTCGGGCCGACGGAAGTAGAAGTCGATCACCAACACGCCGTATGAAAGCAGTGAAAGCAGCGTCATGAACCAGACGAACCGCACCCGGAACCAGAGGGCCGAGCCGGCGATAATCAAGGGATATCCGATCACCAACGAGCTGGCCGCGCCGTCGGCGATCAACAGGACGGCCAGCAGGGCCAACGAGTCGAGCGCTCCCCAGGCGTAACGGGCGGGGAACGACCAGCGGCGGTTGTCGAGCAACTGCTGGCAGGCGATCGAGGCGGCGACCCAAAGCCCCACGACCAGCGAGACCTGTCCATGAAAATCGCGGTCTACCACGCCAGTGAAATAATTGACCGTTTCGATGCCGTAAAACAGCCCCAGCGCGCCGAGCCGCGAGGCCAAGGCCGGCTGACGCCGTGTCCAACCCCAGAACCGCCGGGCCAAAGTGGGCGGACGCACCTCGAGGACCTCGCCGCGGGCGAAGCGGTCCAGGTCGTCGGCCAACGCCGCGGCCGACGTGTATCGCTTTCCCGGTTCCTTCGCCAGGCATTTCAGACAGATCAACTCCAAGCCGCGCGGAATACGGGGATTGAGCTTTCGCGGCATTGCCGGATCGCTGCCGAGCACTTCCATCAAGGTGTCCAACGCCGTCTCGGCCCGGAAGGGCGGCACACCGGTCAGCAATTCATAAAGGATCGCGCCCAGGCTGTAAACGTCCGTTGCGGGGCCGACCTCCGCGCGGCGGCCCGAGGCCTGTTCCGGCGCCATGTAGCTCGGCGTGCCGGCGATAATGCCGGTGGCCGTCGTCTCCGAGTCGGGGGCAAACACCTTCGCCAGACCGAAATCGGTCACGAACGGTTGCCCCTCGACGTCCAGCAAAATGTTCGAGGGTTTCAGGTCGCGGTGAAGCACTCCTTGCTGGTGCAGGTGTTCCACGGCCCGGGCAACCGTGGAGATCAGCCGGACGGCCAGAGAGGCTTCGACCGGCCCGTCGGCGATCGGTTTATCCAGACTTTGCCCTTCGATATACTCCATTGTGAAGAAGTCTTGACCGCCCAAGCGGCCGACGTCGTGGATATGTACGATGTTCGAGTGCCGCAGCCGGGCGGCGGCTTTCGCTTCCGCCTGGAAGCGGCGTACAATCTCGGGCGAGGCGAGGTGTCCGGCCAGGATCATCTTCACGGCTACCGAGCGGTCCAGTCCCTTTTGTTTGGCTTCGTAGACCACGCCCATGCCGCCGCGGCCGATCTCGCGGATCAACTCGTAGGGGCCGAAATCTCGCGGCAACTCCGCCGCCGCGTCGGCCACGTCTTCGTCCAGTGTCGGGCACTCGCTCGCCGGTGGGGCCAACACCTCCAACGCCTCGAGGCAATCCAACGCCGAGGCCAATTCCGGATGCTCGTCCAACAGCGTGCGGCGGTCCGGCTTCTCGCCGGCCTGAAGTTGGGCGAGATAGGCGTCCAACAGGGGCATTGCAGGGTCGTTGTCGCGGGGTTCGGTCATAGTGGACTATTCTATATGAACAACCTCATTCAGCCAACTATAATTACGTCGAGGATTGTTCGATAGGTCAACAAACCGCTTGCGGTTTCGCAACTAACGCGATGTCTCGAAGAACTCACGGTGAAGGGCCTTGATCGCTTTGTCCCCGTCCGAGTCTCGAACGATGAAATACGAGGCCGCTTCCGACGCGCCGGTCGAGATCATTTCGACGTTGACGCCCGCCCGCGAAATGGAGGAGAAAATCCTGGCCGCCACACCCTTTCGATTCAGGAGTCCATCTCCAACCACCGCGATCAGCATGATGTCTTCCTCCAAATCGAGCCGGCTCATTACGCCCACGTCGAGACCGCGCAGGGCGTCGTAGCTTTCGTGGGCGTCTTTTTTGTCCAACAAGAGGTTGATGCAGGTCTGAGCGGTGATTATCGCATGGATGTTTACTCCCCGGTCCGAAAGTCGGCGTCCGATCCGGCCGATTACCCCCGGCTTGTATCCGACCCCGGGGCCGTGAATCCTGAGCACGGCGATTTCGTCGTCGGCCGTGACACTTTTCACCACGTCCTCGTTTTCGCATCCTTCCGAGCAGATTTCCGTTCCCGGGCCGCTGGGATCGAGCAGACTTTTTATGCGGACGGCGATCTTCATTCCGTCCAATGGTTCGAGAGTCCGCGGATGGAGTATCTTGGCGCCAAAGTAGGAAAGCTCGGCGGCTTCGTAGTAGGAAAGCCGGTCGATTTTCCTCGCCTGGGGAATGATTTTCGGATCGGCGGTCATGAATCCGTCCACGTCCTTCCAGATTTCCAACTCGTCGGCCCCGACCGCATGGGCCACGACCGCCGCGCTGTAGTCCGATCCGTTTCGTCCGAACAAGGATATTCGGCCGCGATCCGTGACGCCGAAGAACCCGGTGATGACGGGCACTAGGCCGTCGCGCCGAAAAACCGACGCCTTCCGCCCGATGGATTTGCGACACGCCTTCAAGTCGGCGGTGGCGTTGTCCAGGTTATCGTCGGTCAGCAGCCCAATAGCGTCGGCATCGAAGTGGCGGGCCTCGACGCCGCCGGCTCCCAGCGCGGCCGAAACCAGCCTCGCCGCCAACCGCTCGCCGAAACTGAGGACGAGATTTTGAACGGCGACGGTTGCCTCTCCCGTCAAAGCGATTCCAGTCAGAATTCGCTCGACTTTGTCGATTTCGACGTTCAACGCGCGGGCCGCTTCCGGCCGCAAGCTGTCGTCGGCGACGGTTTGTTCGAGAAGCTTCAGATGAACGTCCCGGCAGCAAGCGACGGTCCGCGACACGGTTTCCTGAGATTTCTGGACGTCGGCGAGTCCTCGCAGCAGCAGATCGGTGACTCCGGCGACGGCCGAAACCACGACGCAAGGAAGGTTGTTTTCCGAGCGGATCAGGTTGACGACGCGGTTCAATCCGTCCGCGTTTTTAAGACAACCCCCGCCGAATTTCATTACTTTCATGTTGTTTCTCCCTCATTTCCTCGATCAAGCACTGATTTTATCGACGTCCACGTGGACGTTTACGATTTCCAGCAAGTCTCCGCATGTAGCCAGCATGTCGTCCATGACCACAAGCAGCCCGTCCACCCCCTCGATGAACAGCCGTTGCATCGATTCCCGAACGTGGTCGGCGTCCGGCGTTTGGATGGAATTGCCCAAGGCCGTGGCCACCGCGTCGGCCAGACAAACATTCTCGGCGACGACCACCGCCGCGTCGGCTCGCCCGAAGCTCAGCGAGTGTCCGACCGACCCGGACGAAGTGCAAACGCCGAAAATACCCGGCCTGGGCGGGAGCCAAAATCCGATGTCCCTGATTTTCGCCGGGCCGGTGAAAATACCGACCGTCAACGGGCGAGAGATGAGCATGGCCACGTCGCCACCGTTGTCCACCACGGCGTGAGTCGCGCCGGCGTCCCTCATTGCCCTCAGCGCATACTCGGCCACGGCCCCCGCCACCGCGGCCATTGGACCGACGCCTGCCTTGGCTCCCGCCTCTGACATCCGCCGGACAATCGCCGGGGCATCCTCCCGCACCGGGTGCGGATCGGTCGCGGTCGGGAAATCAGGATCGGTCTCGATATATTCCTCGATCAACCGTCGTTGGCGGCGGATTTCGGATTCGGCCGGCGGTATGAATTGCTCGTCCGCCAACACGGTCGCTATCGTCTCTTCGATTCTGACGACGTGTCTTTTCATTTTTTGCCTCCCCGCGGCGCCTGGGGGACTGGTCCATTTTTCGGCCGAAAAACGCATTTCGCGGGCAAACGGTTGGCCGAAAACATGGACCTGTCCCCTTCCCGCGGCGCGGCGGGCAAGCGGTTTTCCATGTTCAACCCGG
>JAUWNG010000117.1 GCA_030612765.1 Planctomycetota bacterium | reverse complement strand
TCTGCTGTTGAACTTTCACCCCCGAGTCGATACATACCACGATAGGCCTCCTTGCCTGCGAGAAAAGGATTTGTGATCAACCTTTTCATCGACAAGGACGGCCTTTCTTTTTGCGCAAAATCCCTTATCCTAGTGCCATTGTTGCCCCTATCCATAAATCGGCTCGGGGTTACACCCCGGTGCTACCTTCGCAAGAATTTTCCGCTGACCTGCCAGAAACCGGCCTGAGAGTAGGATATTGCCAGCCGGACGATTCTAGTTTCGTCCAGCGGGACCAACCGTCATGCTGCGTTTTGCCTGATGGCCATGACGTGTGGCCACTCCTTCTGGCGTAATCTGTCTCTGAAACTGGCTCGGATTCGGCGCTGCGGGAAGTCCGCTAACCTCTTCAACGATCAGTTGCGCAATCGGCATCCCAACATTGAGAAGAATGGGGGATGCACCAAGGTTGATGATCTCCAGCGTAAGTGGTCCATGCCAGCCCGGATGGACCGTTGGTGCCGTGAAGTGAATGAGGAGACCACAACGAGCGCGAGAACTCTTTCCCTCGATTCTAGCCGCGAGGCAGGTGTCGTATTGCTGAAGGATTGGCAATCCGACAGTTTCTTTTGTTATTCCGAGGATGAACTTGTTTGGTTCAAGCCGAAAAGGGTTGCTGGGCTTAATCGTGTGCTTCGTGGAAATCTTGGAGATGAATCCTGGAAGCCCCGTTAGCGTCGGATCATAGTTGAAGGCCCCGGACTCAGGAATCGAAATCTCGGGCGCAAAGGTAAGGTCAACTGAATGTGTGTCGTAGGGGCAATGCTTGTTGCCAATCGTCGGCACTCGCGGCTTGGGTTCGGGATCAATAATCAATCGACGCTCGTCAAGGGCGGTGTGTATCCGGCTACTCGACAGAATCATCATCCACCCTCCCAATGCATCAAGCCAACTCCCTAGCCATCCGAAAATTAAGTTGGCCTCGCTCAACTGTCACCGTTGGTCCATTTTCAAACGGCGTGCGTGGCAAGTGGATGAGAGCTAAGTTGTCCCGCTGATCCAATACTTTAACCTGCAACCACCCCTCGGTACTTTCATCCTCGGTGGGCTCGTGGTCGCATTCGACCAAGCTATCAGGAACGAACAACGAGAAGCCATTATTCTGGAAGTCTTTCGCCTCGACGACATATTCTTCCGAGAATTGTCCGGGGCTGACTTTACATCGCAGCCAAGGGCTTTCCATGCTGATCTCCTTCCCTGAGGGGGTGTGCTGTATTTTCCCATCTTATCGGCTTCCAGCACAAACATCAATTACCAGAACCGGAAATTAGACCGACAATTCCCGACGACCTTCTGCACCATCTTGGGTAACTTGCCAAGGGGGGTTGGGGAATTGGTGGTCGGTTTCATGCGTTCCACTCTTATAGTCCGAAAACCGAACCCGCCCTTGCCGCCGTCATGTGGCAATCCATCCCCCCGCGGCCGCGGGCGTTAAGGGAGTATTGTCGTTCAGTAGCACAACAAATCGCCGGACATTATACCCGGCGCAACCTATTGCAAAACAGCCACTTGGGAGAATCCTGCACGGTTTTCCGCCCGGCGCGTCACTAACAAGGGTAGGAGGAGTTATCATGCGACTTACTTTGCGGACCCTAGTGGCTTATCTGGACGGAATCCTCGAACCGGGCGACGCCGAGGATCTGGGCAAGAAGATCGAGGAGAGCGAATACGCCGCCGGCCTGGTGCATCGCATCCGCGACGTGATGCGGCGGCTGCGGCGCGGCGCGCCGAGCCTGACCGACCGCGGACCGGGACTCGATCCGAACACCGTGGCCGAATATCTCGACAACACCCTGGCCTCCGAGCGGGTAACCGATTTCGAGAAGGTCTGTCTCGATTCCGACGTCCATCTGGCGGAGGTCGCTTCTTCGCATCAGGTTCTCGCGTTGGTCTTGGGCGAGCCGGCCGAAGTCGATCCGGCCAGCCGACAGCGGATGTATCTGCTCAAGGAGACCGAGGGGAAGGCAAAACCGCCGCCGACGCCGGCCGTGCAATCGACCCCTGCCATGTCGGGCGCGAAAACCCCGCCGCGATTGGACCTGGAGCCGAGCGACGTCGCCGCGGCTGGCCGGAAACCACGGCCGAAGCCGACCGTGCCCGAATATCTCCGCGAGCCGCGAAAGAAATCGTCGTGGTGGGCGGCCGCGGCGGCAGTGTTGCTGGCGGCTTGTTTCACCGTCGTTGTGCTGATGGCCCTCGGCCAATTCGAGTCGGGGACACTGATGGGAAACTTTCTGGTGCGTTTGGGAGTAATCTCCGCGCCGCGGGAGGTGGCGGCGAAAGAGGGTGCGGGCGGCGGGGATCGGGGGCGAGGGCCGGACACTTCAGTGCCCAGTGAAGTGCCCGACGGACCAGCCACCGAAGAACCGGTTCAACCACCCGACGAGAGTCCGCGGGGCGAAACCGTTGGTCCGCCCCCCGAGCAGCCGGCGCCGGAGAAGTCGCCCGACGGACCGGCCGAAGCGCCGTCGTCGGTCGTGCCCGCGCCTACGTCCCCTACACCAAAGACCCCCGCCGTGCCGGACGAGGCGCCTGGCGCCGCGGTGGAAAAACAGCCGGAAATCCCGCCGGTCATCGAACAGCCTCAGTTGCCGCCCGAGCCGCTCGGGCGATTGATGTCGAGCGAGCAGGTGTTGCTCAGCGACGGTGTCGGGGCCGGTTGGACCCGCGTGGCGGCCAATCAGATGTTGATACCGCAACAGGTGTTGGTTCCGCCGACCTATCGCGCCAAGATCGCGCTGACGATGGGCGTCACGCTGGAGATTCTCGACGGTTCGCACGTCGAGTTGTTGGGTAGCAGCGCGCGGGAACTGCCGGGGTTGCGCGTCCTCTACGGCCGAGTGGTGCTGATGCCGCTGGGTAAGGTTGGATCGCGCATGCGGTTGGCCTTCGGCGATCGGACCGGGACTATCGCCTTCACCGACGCCGAGACGGTGGTTGCGCTGGACGTCCGCCGCTTCCGAGTGCCGGGAACCAACCCCGAGAACGGCTCCGCGCGCGTCGTCGCCGATCTGTACGTAACCACCGGCGGCCTTACCTGGCAGGATTCGGGCGAGGGCGCCGGTGGTCAGCCGATCCGGCTGGCGCCGCGGCAGCGGTTGAGCTTCGACGCGCACTTGACCTCGGCGCCGATCGACGCGAAGGAGTTGCCGCCGTGGATCGAATCGTCGCCGATCGGCGCCCTGGACCGCCGCGCGTCGTTGGCCATCGCCGATGCGTTGCCGACCGACCGGCTCGCGCGGGTGAGTTTAATGGAGCTTGCCGTTTCCCGGCCGCAGAAGGAGGTCAAGTGGTTGGCGTTGCGGTGCCTGGGATACATCTGGCAGTTCAACGACGTAGTGGTGGCGTTGGACGACTCCGCCAACAAGCTGGTGTGGTCCGACTACATCGAGGAGTTGCGCGGGGCGGTCGGCCGCGACGCCGCGACGTCCGCCGCGGTCCGCATGGCCCTGGAGAAACAATATCCACAGCGGGCCGCCGCATTGTATCGGATGCTCTGGGGCTACAGCGACAAGGACTTGCGGGCCGGAGACGACGCCGCGCTGGTGAGGGCCTTGGACGACGACTTGCTGGCCATGCGAGCGTTGAGCTACTGGAACCTCCGGAACATCACGGGCCAAGGCGCGGCGTATCAGCCGGAACAAACGGCCGCGCGGCGACAACAATCGGTGCGGCGCTGGCGGCAGCGGCTCGCAGCGAAGGAAATTCGCTTTCAGACCGACGACAAAGAGGTCGAGACCGGTGAAAACATCGGACCTCCTCCTTCCGGCACGTAATATAGTGGTAGGCCGGGTCGTGACCCGGCAATGTTGGACAATGGCGACCGAATGCGAATGATCGCCGGGTTGCAACCCGGCCTACTACTCTGTCTTCGCCCCCCCCGCGCCCGCAGTCGCGGGGCGTTATGGCCACATGGCGTTATGAGCCCCAGTAAACACACGCTTTGCTGGGCTCAGGGACGCGACACCCTTCGTGTGGAGTTATTCTATTTACACCAAAGGAGTGTTATGCGATAAACTCTGCCCCCTTTCCTGGGCGATGGTCGGCCGGCGGCCCGATTTTTGCGGCTATTTCACCTTGATTCGCAAGGGCTTCGAGGGTACATTTCCCGCCCATTCGTGGACGAGTGGATGCTACTGGTCCATCTCGGTTAATCTGACGGATTCGGGTGGCACTGGCGTCTCGCCAGTGCTGGTCGGAACACGGGCAACATGCCCGTGCCACCCGTCAACGACAAGTGCAACAGGAGGTTGCCAAGATGAGGACGGAGCCGATGCCTCACGAGGTGCGCGAGTTGGTCGTTCGCACGTTCCAGTACCTCGACGTTGACGTCGATGGTCCCTGGGACCTCGACGAAACGATCCTGATCAACGACGGCCGCTATTCCGCCCGAACGTATAAAGCGTGCGGCCACATGGCGATGTGGTTGGTGGATATCGGCATCGTTCAGTTTTACGACGCCGCGGGGAACATGCTCCGCACGGTGAACTTATTGGAAGAATTGGCGCCGCAACGGATGGCGGCGTAGCCTCGCCTGCGCCCGCTTTCGTTTCCACGCAGAGAGGTTGTGAATTTTCGTAGGGTGCGTGAAACGCACCACAACCGGCGGCACATGGTGCGTTTCACGCACCCTACGATTGTTGCCCGAACGCACCGGGGCACGACCCGGCCTGCTCGACTGAGTCAAAAACGACACTGTCGCGTTGGCCGTCCGGAGCGGGCGCTTTCATGTGCCGCGCCACGGTTTGCAGCAGGTCGTGCCGTTCAAAGGGCTTGGACAGGTAATCGTCGCAGCCGGCCTCCAGGCATTTCTGCCGATCTTGCTGCATGGTGTGGGCGGTGAGGGCGACGATCGTGCCACGATAGCCCCTTGAGCGGAGCCGCCGCGTGGCCTCGTAGCCGTCCAGCACCGGCATCTGCATGTCCATCAGTATCACGTCGAACGGTTTGTCCGCCTCGCGCGCGGCCAGGATGGCTTCGACGGCGGCCCGGCCGTCCTCGACCGTCGTCACCTGGGCGCCGGCCTTCCTCAGGAACAGGCTGATCAACCGCTGATTGTCCAGCCCATCCTCGGCCAAGAGTATCCGGCCGTGCAGCGTGGTCTTGCCGGTGCCGGCCGTCGTCGTCGTTGGCTGGACAACGGCTTCCCGGGCGCCTCGGACCATGCGAATTCCGTCCAGAGGCCCTGGATCAATCGTGACGCTGAAGGTGCTCCCCTTGCCCGGGGTGGAATGTACTTCGATGCTCCCCCCCAGGGCCTCGGCCAAGTGCTTGCTGAGCGCCAGCCCCAGCCCCGTGCCGCCGAACTTCCGCGTGGACGAGTTGTCTACCTGGCTGAAGGGTTGGAAGAGTTTCCCGATTTGCTCTTTGTTCATGCCGATGCCCGTGTCGGTCACGTCAAAGCGTAGGCACGGAGGAATAGCTGGGGGACTGTCCCGATTTTCGTCCGACCGGGCACCGACCGAAGGTTGGTCGGGGACTGTCCCCTTGCTAAGTCCGGAGATCAGTCGGGCGGTGATGAAAACTTCGCCTCGGTCGGTGAACTTGATCGCGTTGCCCACCAGATTGACCAGCACCTGGCGCAGGCGCAAGGGGTCGGTGAACACGGTTTCGGGTAGGGGGCCGGCGAGTTCCGTCTTCAGCTTTAGTTGCTTCGCGGCAGCCTGAGTGCGCATCAGGGAAACAACTTCGGCCACCAGTTGCACCGGTGAGCAGCGGGTCGGCTCGATCTGGAGCTTTCCGGCCTCGATCTTCGATAGATCGAGGATATCGCCGATCACTCCCAGGAGGTGTTGGGCGTTGCGCCGGACCGCCTGCGAGTGCTGACGGTTCGCCGTCCGGATTTTGCACGTGGAGTAGACGGAGCACTCGGTGCAACACCCCGACGATCCGGCGATGAGTTCGGAGTATCCGAGGATGGACGTCATCGGGGTGCGGATTTCGTGGCTCATGTTGGCCAGGAACGCGCTCTTGGCGCGGGTGGCCGATTCCGCCGCGAGCTTGGCCTCTTCCAGGGCGCGGTTGACCGACTCCAATTCAGCCGCATGATGTCGCAACCGCTCCTCGCTTTCGCGCAACTCCCTAGTGCGGGTCTCGACAAGCCGCTCCAGAGAATCGTAGAACACCCGCAACCTCTCGACAAGCGCATTGTAGGCCGATATGAGAACGCCGATCTCATCGTGTCCGCCCGCGCGAATCGGGGTGGGCAAGTTGCCGTTTTGGTTGCTGCCGACAAAGTGTTTGGTAATTGCCGCCAGCCGCCGCCCCACGAGCAACCGAAACAGCACGACAATGCTAGCGCCGAACAGTACAAACCAAAGGGCCGTGATCAGCACTTGTTTCCATGCCAGCGACGCAACTGCGGCGTCGATGTGCTCCGCCGGTATGGCCACCATGTCCATCGCCGCTACCTGACCGACTTGGCGATGAAATCCCGCCTCGTGGCCGTAACGTTGGAGCAGCGACTGCGGCGCGTCTTCGGGGCGGCCGTGACAGCGCATACAGCTTTGTTTCATTCGCCGAGCGTGGCAATACGTGAGGTAGCGTTTGCCGTCCAGGTTAATCCAGCCAACATACTCCTTTGTCTGTGGATTGTGGCGAAAGAAGGAAAGAATTTTCCTTTCATCGGATCGAGCGAGGTTTTTCGGGTTCCGAGGATTGTCGGAAGCGAACTTCAGTATGTACTCCGGAAACCGCTTGCGAACCTCATCGAACACTTCCCGAGCGACGAAGGACGTAGACATCGTCTCGGGGATGAACTCATCCGCGGCAACCCGCTTCTCCATTTCCGGACGAATGACCTCGCCTACGTATTTCCGAATCGCCAGATCGAAGGCCAGCGCGATCTCGCTCTGGCGGGAAACGGCTTCCTCCAGCGCGGCGCGGCTTTGGGACGCGATTTGCCGGGTCGCTATGGCGCCGAAAACGACACCTAGCATGGCAGTCACAAGGAAAAATTTCCAGGCGGCGCTCCTCATCGTTCTGCCCTTGGGTTCTTGCAGCAACTCCTGTAAAAGCTAGCTTACTGCAATGAGGCAAACACCCGGCCCGCCGGTGGTTCGGTTGGGTTATGCCGGAATTGCGTATCGCAACAGGACGAAAACCGCATTTCCACCGCCAATGGGCGGGGAATTGACGATGGGCGAACATTCGCCTATGCTCTTAAGTGGGATGAGATGACACATCCCGTTTTTGGGTGATTATCGAGCTTCAGAAACTGTAGCCGCTCATGTCAGGTCTCAGCGATCTACGTGTCTCCGTAATGAATTTAGCAGCCGTCCTTCTCGTTGCCGCGGCAATCGGCGTCTTCATGGCATTCTGGTTTAACCCTTTTCGTGACTCCGCCGAACCCGAACCCTCCGCGCTGCCGCGCGACGACGATCCGTTTGCCGCGGCGCGGCGGCGGATGGTCGAGTGGCAGCTTGCCGACCGCGACATCTCCGACGCCCGGGTGTTGGAGGTCATGGGCCGGGTCGCCCGACATCGCTTCGTTCCCGAGGAATTGCGGAGGCAGGCGTATGAAGACTACCCGCTGCCGATCGGTCTGGAGCAGACGATCTCTCAGCCGTATATCGTGGCGTTGATGACGCAGCTTGCCCGCCCCACGGCGGATTGCAAGGCCCTGGAGGTCGGCGTCGGCTCGGGCTACCAATCGGCCGTGCTGGCCGAGTTGTGCAAACAGGTCTACGGCGTCGAGATCCTCCAGTCGCTGGCCGACGAGGCCAAAAAACGGATGGCCGAACTAGGGTACAAAAACGTCGTCGTCCGTTGCGGCGACGGCTACCAGGGCTGGCCCGAGCACGCTCCGTTCGACGTGATTCTTGTGACCGCCGCGCCGGACCACGTGCCGCAGCCGCTGATCGACCAGCTTGCCCCCGGCGGGCGGCTGGTGATCCCCGTCGGCCGCCACTTCCAGGCATTACTGCTGATCGAGAAGCAGCCCGACGGCAGCGTCAATCGCACCACCGTGGCCCCGGTCCAGTTCGTGCCGATGACCGGCGAGGCGGAGCAGAAGCGGAAATAGCGGAGAGCAAAGAGGGCCGGACGCTTCAGTTGGAGGGCTGGACGCTTCAGCGGCCAGTAATTACAGACAAGATACGAACAGCGGCGACCGGTATCCAAAGGCGTGCCACCCAACGTAGTCAAAGGGTGCGGTCCGGTTGATGAACCCGACGGATTGGGATAAGGTGAATGTTTCTGGAAATTCATGAGGAGCCGCCTTCGCCGTGAGCGACCATTCTGGACCTGCCGCCGACCCGTCCCGCCCCGCCGATGCCCGGCCGGAGATTACGCTGGCCGATCTGCAACAATTGATCCGTAAGATGTACACGGAAAAGGACGTTGCCCGGGGCATCGACGGCACGTTTATGTGGCTGATCGAGGAGGTGGGCGAGTTGGCCTCCGCCTTGCGGGAGGGAACCAAGGAAGAGCGTTCCGCCGAGTTCGCCGACGTGTTGGCCTGGCTGGTCACGATCGCCAACGTGGCGGGGGTCGATCTGACCGAGGCGGTGGCGCGGAAATACGGCTCGGGTTGCCCGGGGTGCGGACGTTTCGTTTGCACCTGCCCCGACGCGGGAAAACCATGAAAACGATTTTCAATCTCCTCATTCTTGGTGTGAGCCTTGCCTTGCCCGCCGCCGCAATGGCCCAGTCCCCTCGGCCGCCTAAGATCGTCGGCGTGCGGGTCGGCGTTGACGATTGCTACAAGGCCGGGTTGTGGACGCAGGTGGAAGTCGCGCTGCTGGGCGGCGACGAGACGCTCGACGGCGAACTTTCGGCGATCGTCCCCGACGGCGACGGCGTGCCGGGCCGCGTCTCGACCACTTGCCGGATACAGGCCGGACGCGAGAACACGGTGCGGCTGATCACAAGATTCGGCCGCGTACACGGATATCTGACGGTCGAGTTTCACGCGGAAGGCCGGGAACCGGTGCGGCGGACCTTCGAGACGTCCGCCCGGGCCGACGACGAACATTTCCTGCCGGCCTTGGAGTTTCGCAAACTGTTCGTGGTCGTCGGCGACTCGGATTTGGGGGTCGAGGACGCGGGCAAGCTCGGCGGCGCCGAGCCGGAGCATCGGCCGGTCGTCGCCCGGCTGGACGACGTCCGCCAATTGCCGACCCGCTGGTACGGTTACGAGGGGATCGACGCGGTTGTGTTGTCCACCGCCCGGCCGGAAATCTACCGCGGCCTTGCCGACGACGGCCGAGTGGACGCATTGGACCAATGGGTCCAGTTGGGCGGACGGCTGGTGTTGTGCGCAGGCTCGCGCGCGGAGGAGGCCCTCGGCGATGGTTCGCCGTTGCGGCGGTTCGTGCCCGGCCGATTGGAAAAGGTGATCTCGTTGCGCCAGACCGGATCTCTGGAATCGTATTGCGGCAGCCAGTCGGGGCTGCTTCTGTCCGGCAAGGACAGGGGCGCGATGCGGGCGCCGCGATTGACCGATCTCCGTGGCCGAGTGGAAGTCGGCGAGGCGGACTTGCCGCTGGTGGTCCGCGCGGCGCGGGGCTTCGGACAGGTGCTCTTTCTGGCCGGCGAGTTGGACGAGCCACCGCTGGCCGGATGGACGGACCGTCCGCTGCTGGCGGCCAAATTGCTCGACTTACCCGTCGCGCAGGCCGAGGAGTCAAGAAAAAGCTCCGCCATGATGCACTTCGGCTACAGCGACATGTCCGGCCAGATGCGCAGCGCCCTGGACCAGTTTGCCGGCGTGCGGTTGGCCCCGTTCTGGCTGGTGGCCGGATTGATCGTCGTGTACATCCTGTTGATCGGGCCGGGCGACTTTTTCTTCCTCCGCAAGTACGTCGGGCGGATGGAGTGGACGTGGCTGACGTTCCCGCTGATCGTCGTGCTGGTGAGCCTGGCGGCATACGTGCTGGCACATCGGCTCAAGGGGGACCGGCCACGGGTAAATCAGATCAACCTGGTCGACGTGGACGCGGAGAGCGGGCGGATGCGCGGCGCCGCCTGGCTGAACGTATTCAGCCCGCGGACAGAGTCGTTCGATCTTTCCGTCCGGCCGCGGGCGACCGACGCGCGGCCGTTGATGGCCTGGCTGGGTTTGCCCGGCAGTGGCTTGGGAGGGATGGACCCTCGCGCCGCCGGCCCTTTGCTCTGGACCGAAGGGTTTCGCTACGCGGCCGATTTGGACGCTTTGCTCGGCGTTCCCATTCCAATCTGGTCGAGCAAGAGCTTGACGGCCCGATGGGAGGCGACCGCCGCCGCATGTCCCGCCGCGGAACTGGTCGCCACCGGCCGACTCCTTTCCGGCACTATCACCAACACGCTCGGCTTCCCGCTCCGCAAGTGTCTTTTGGCTTACGGTCGATCGGCGTACGAACTGGGCACTCTGGCCCCGGGCCGGTCCGTCCGGCTGGGGGCGATGTCGAAACGGAGCGAATTACGGACGTTGCTGACCGGTCGCAGGGCCGTTTTGACCGACGGCGACAAGTATCGCCAGCAGACCACCCCCTACGACCAGTCGAGCTTGGACCTCTCCTATATTCTGCGGATCATGATGTTTTACAAGGAGGCGGGCGGACGCCGATACACCGGTCTCTGGAACGACTATCAGGGGTTTGTCGATCTGAGCGACCTGCTGAAGACCGGCCGCGCCATACTGATCGCCCAGGGACCGGACGACGGGGACGAGAATCACCGGGGCGCAACCCTGCTCAACAACGGCGAACCGCTCGGCGGCCCAAACGATCAACATCGTACTATGTATCGGTTTGTGTTTCCCGTGAAAGAAGGAAAAAGTGGAAAGTGTAGAGTGGAGAGTGGAGAGAAAAGCAACACTCTCCACTCTCCACTCTCCACTCTCCACTCTCCACTATGATCAAAACCCAAGACCTCACGAAAGTTTACGGCAGTCTCCACGCCGTAAAGAACCTCAACTTGGACCTGTCCGAGGGGGACTTGTTCGGCTTCATCGGTCCGAACGGCTCGGGCAAGACCACCACCATGCGCATCCTGGCCACGCTCCTGCAACCGACCTGGGGCGAGGCCAGCGTCTGCGGCCATTCGATCTACACCAATCCGAAGGAAATCCGCCGGCTGATCGGCTACATGCCCGATTTTTTCGGCGTTTACGACGACATGCGGGTGATCGAATACCTGGAGTTTTTCGCCGCCGCCTATCGCATTCGCGGCCCGGCGCGGCGGAAGGTCTGCGACGACACGCTGGAGCTGGTCGAGTTGGGCTACAAGCGGGACGAACTGGTCACCAGTCTGTCGCGCGGCATGACACAGCGGCTCGGGCTGGCACGCGTCCTGCTCCACGATCCCAAGGTGTTGCTGCTCGACGAGCCGGCCAGCGGCCTGGACCCTCGGGCGCGGATCGAGATGCGCGGCTTGCTCAAGGAGCTTCGCAAGATGGGCAAGACGATTATGGTCTCCAGCCACATCTTGCCCGAGTTGGCCGACATCTGCAACAAGGTCGGCATCATCGAGCGCGGAGTGTTGCAGTTTAACGGAACCGTATCGGACCTGATGAAACAGATTCGCCGTCGGACGCGGTTGCAGATAGCGGTCGTCGGCGATCTGGAGCCGGCCGCCCGATTGCTGGAACAAAGTACACTCGTCGAAAACGTGGACCTGGGCGACGGATATATCGAGGTTACTTTGGCCGAGAACGTCACCGACTACAGCGACTTGCCCACGATGCTGATCGACGCCGGCTTCAAGCTGACGCTGTTCAAGGAGGACGAGTTGAACCTGGAAACGGCGTTCATGGCGCTGACGAAGGGCGTCACGGCGTGAGTGGGTACGGCTATCTGCCGTTGAAAAAGCCAGATTCCGGAAGTCTGGGTGCCACTGCTGGCTTGTCCAGCAGTGATTTCCGGGAGTTTCTCCCCTGCACTGCTGGGCAAGCCAGCAGTGGCACCCTTTTTCAACGAGCCGGCTATCCGCTTGCCTGCTCTTCGAGGTGAAAGTCTTTCGGCAGCGCCACGCCCTTCAGTTTGCCTTCGCAGACCAGGTTTTGCTTAACGAAGCACTGGAACTCGCAGACCACGATCGAACGGCGCAGTTTCAACAGGTGACAGACGATGACGAATCGGTCGCCTGGCCGCACCACGCCGCGAAAGCGAACGTCTTCCAGCCCGCCGAAACCGATTACACCCTCCATCAGATTGTACCTGTGGCTGTAATAGCTGGACAACTGGCCGGCGGCCTCGCACATTAAGACGCCCGGCATCAGCGGCATGCCGGGCATGTGGCCCCGGACCCAAAACTCGTTCTCGGCGAGGTCTTTGTATCCGACGCAGATGCCCCGTTCCCGGTCCTCGAAGCAGATCGCCGTTAGTTGCTCCATTTCGTAACGTTGCATATTGGCGCGGCGGATTGCCTCCGTATCGGCCACGACGTGGTCGAGGTCGTACTCGGAGAAATCGATAATCAGGTCTCTTCGGCCCACGGCAAATACTCCTTTGCGACCGATCAGGTGCGGATCGTGTGCCGCTTGGCCTTGCGGGCCTTGGCGTTGGCGGGACGTTTGCCGTGGTTGGCTTTCTTGACTACGCGGTGTGGTTTGGACATCATTCGGACTCCAAAGGGCGGTAAACGCAATAGAACCTCTCAGTTTATCAATTTCTCCGCGATAAGGGAAGGCCAGCGGAGGACGTTTGTTCCATTCCGCCAGTTCTACAGACCCTCCGGCAACCCCACATTTGGAGGCGGGGTAATCCAGCCTAAATATAAGATATAGCCGGGAGACTGTTAGAGTGTGCGGCCAGATTTTCTGGCAGGTTCGGTCATTCTGAGCGCAGCGAAGAATATCGCCGACGCTGCCGGAAAAGCGAGATTCTTCGCTACGCTCAGAATGACAAAAATGGCATAGCCGCCAGAAAATCTAGCCGCACACCTGTTAGAACGTGTTTTGCATGGCCATCGACCGCTCGATAGCCGATGGGGGGCAACCGGTGAGGCTGCCACTTCCTACCGTCAAATTTGAAATGCAATACGCGAAAATCCGCGTAAAAAAAGTATTTTTGGCGATGGTCGTCGCAAGTCGTTTGTTCCCATGATACTATCGACCGTGCCAGCACTGCTAGCGGTGAATGCCCGCCGGGAAATTCAAGGCGATTTCGTTGCATTTGAGATTTG
>JAUWNG010000036.1 GCA_030612765.1 Planctomycetota bacterium | reverse complement strand
CAAATCTCAAATGCAACGAAATCGCCTTGAATTTCCCGGCGGGCATTCACCGCTAGCAGTGCTGGCACGGTCGATAGTATCATGGGAACAAACGACTTGCGACGACCATCGCCAAAAATACTTTTTTTACGCGGATTTTCGTATATTGCATTTCAAATTTGACGGTAGGCGGTCACCCGCCCCGCCGTGTATTCACGGCGGGCTAAATGAATGTTTTCCAAGCACGTTCTCAGATGTCGTAATAGCGCGCGATCTCCCAGGGGTGCGGAACCTTCTGCATGTCCGCGATGTCTTTCATCTTGGTGGCGATGAACTTCTCCAGCAGATGCTCAGGGAAGACGCTCCGATGGGTCAGGTAGCCGCGGTCGTTTTGCAGGGCATCGAGGGCAACTTCCAGGTTCGGAGGGAAGGACTTGATCTGATCGAGCTTCGATTGGGGCAGGTCGTAGAGGTTGGTGTCATAAGGTCCGAAGCCCGCCTTCACCGGATCGATCTTGCGTCGCACTCCGTCCAGCCCGGCCATAATCATGGCGGCGTAGGCCAGGTAGGGGTTGCAAGTGGCGTCGATCGTGCGGAACTCGAACCGCCGTTCTTGCGGGTCCTTGACGTAGCCGGGGATGCGGATGGCCGCGGAGCGGTTCCCCTCGGCGAACACGGCCTTGACCGGGGCCTCGAAGCCGGGAATCAGCCGCCGGTAGGAGTTCGTCGTCGGATTCGTCAGCGCCACCAACGAGCCGGGGTGTGAAAGCAGGCCGCCGATGTAGTGCAAGGCAATCGGGCTGAGTTTGTAAAGCCCCGCGTCGTCGTGGAAGACGTTCCGGCCGTCCTTCAAGAGGAATTGGTGGATGTGCATCCCGTTGCCCGCCTCGCCGGGGATCAGCTTGGGGATGAAGGAGATGATCTTCCCGTGCTTGCGGGCTACTCGGTGGCAGATCTGCTTGGCCAACGTGGTGGCGTCGGCCATGAACTCGACGGACCGGAACTTGAACTCGATCTCGGCCTGCGAGCTGCCGACCTCGTGGTGGTGATACTTGACCTCCAGCCCGATCCGTTTCAGCGCCGCGCAGATTTCGTTTCGCAGGGCGAAGTGGTGGTCGTTCGGTTCGGAGCGGAAGTAGCCGCGGTTGCTGTAGATTCGGTATAGCTCGGCGCCGCCGGGCGGGCTGGCAAGCTCTCCGCTCTCCACGCGGTAGGAGGTCTCGCGCGCGGTCATGGTGCTGTAGAGATCGTCGAGGATGTAGAACTCCAGTTCCAGGCCGATCTGGACCTCGTCGGCCACTCCCTCCTCCCGCAGCGCGGCGACCGCCTTGCCGACGATGTGCCGCAGATCCTGGTTAAAACTCTCCTCGGTGTCGATGTCCAGGACGTCGCAGAGGAAGTAGAGAATCTTGGACTCCGGTTCGACCGGGTCGAGGAAGGCGAAGTCGAGGTCCGGCTTGATGAGCATGTCCGATCGGTCCACGGCCGCGAAGCCCAGGTTCGAGGCGTCGAAGCCGATCCCCTCGGTGGTGGTTTTCTCCGTGAAATTATCGGCGGGGATGGTGACGTTGCGAAACCGCCCGTCGATGTCGGATACGTAGAAGGAGATGAACTCGATACCCTGCTCGGCGGTGAACCGGCGCACCTCGGACACGTCCTTGAAGCTCAGCATGGTCTATCTTTCTCGGCTTGGTTTTGGGTTGTTTTCGCTATTCCCAACTCAACATATAAAGAGATTCAGTATAAGGTCTGATGCGGTGGAATTCAAGCAGGTGCAAGAATCGTGTGCGGCCCGATTGAAAATTGTTCGATGGCAGACTATAATGACAAAGTCGTGGTCTGTTGGGGCGAGAATACGATTGGAGCGATGTCGATGACCGTTTCTCAAGCAACTGCCGAAGTTTTTTTGACCGCGTTGCGGGCGCTCCCCGAAGAAGAACGGCAAGCCGTTCTGACTCGCATTGTCGAAGACGAGCAATGGCGGGAAGACCTCAAGGATTTGGCCGTTTTCTCTCAACGGCGAAACGAGTCGGCTCGACCATTCCGCGAATTCCTTGAGGAACACGGCTCGTGACGCAGTCTCCAAGCTATACGGTCCACAATCGCAAAGACGTCTATCGGCGTTAGCCCAGCCGAACTTGATGGAACCGGCTCCCTTCCCCCGTGTCCCCTGAACGTTTATAGTAGTAGCCTTTCTCGCAGTCGCGCCAATCCGCCAATCCCCCCTGTTCCCATCCAAGGAGAACGCCATGAGAGTCGTCGGCACGTTCATGCTTGCGAGCGTCTTAGCCCTGGCCGGTATGCAATCGACGCTGCCCGCGGCCGGGCAGAAGGACGAGCTAAGTGCCCCGCCCGAGGCAATTGCCAAATGGCGCGACCTGCGGTTCGGAATGTTCATCCACTGGGGGCCGGTCAGTCTGAAGGGGACCGAGATCGGTTGGTCGCGCGGCGCGTCGGTCCCCATCGAGGAATACGACAATCTTTACAAGCAGTTCAACCCCACGAAGTACGACGCCAACCAATGGGTGAAGATCGCCAAGGACGCCGGTATGAAGTACATCGTGCTGACGACGAAACACCACGACGGCTTCTGTCTGTTCGACACCAAACAGACTGACTACAACATCATGCACTCGCCGTTTGGCCGCGACGTGACAAAGGAATTGGCCGAGGCGTGCCGAAAGCAAGGTGTCCCATTTGGCGTTTACTATTCGATTTGCGACTGGCGTCATCCCCACTACCCGCACGGCGGCCCCAGCGGTCGGACGCTTCGCCACAACGCGGACATGGACCGTTACGTCCAGTTTATGAACGGCCAACTCAAAGAACTATTGACCAACTACGGGCCCATTGTCACCCTCTGGTTCGATGGTGAATGGGAGAAAGCCTGGACCCACCGGCGCGGCAAAGACCTATGTGTCTATCTTCGCGGCCTGCAGCCTGACCTCATCGTCAACAACCGCGTCGGCAAGAATCGTCAGGGAATGTCGGGAGTGAGCAAGGGTGACGACATCCTCGGCGACTTCGACACGCCCGAGCAACAGATCGGCAAGATGCAGACCGACCGGCCGTGGGAAACCTGCATGACCATTTGCACGCAATGGGCCTGGAAGCCGAACGACAAGATGAAGTCGCTCAAGGAGTGCCTGCACATACTGGTCAATACGGTCGGCGGCGACGGCAACCTGCTGTTGAACGTCGGTCCGATGCCCGACGGACGGATCGAACCGCGCCAGGCCGAACGGCTGCGGGAGATAGGCCGGTGGCTGGCAAAGTATGGCGAGAGCATCTACGGCGCCCGCGGCGGTCCCTTCCCATGCGGTGACTGGGGCGCCGCCACGTGCAAGGGCAACACCATCTATCTGCACCTGCTCGATCCGAACCTCGACACCATTGAACTGCCGTCGATCAAGCGAAAGATCGTCTCCAGCAGCGTCCTGACCGGCGGCTCGGCCACGGTAAACCAAACCGAGGCGGGCATCGAGGTCTCGGTCCCCAAAGCCGACCGGCAAGAGATCGATACGATCGTCGTGCTAAAGTTGGACGGCCCGGCAACTGACGCAATGCGCTGAATGTGTGGCAGTCGGCGCCCCCGCGCGTGCCACTGGCTCTGCCAAAGTTGTCCCAGAGTAGCCGCTACGCGGCAACCCTGGACTATTTTATTCAAGCCCTTCGGGCTACTGAAGCGTCGTAACGAGGAGTCGTTAGTCCGCATTTCCCACCACGGTGTGCCACTGCTTGGAACAAGCAGTGCTTGGGCAATGGGTTACGCTTGGCACTGCTTCTGCGAAGCAGTGGCACACTGCGGAGCATCGTAACGAGGAATACGAGGAGTCGTTAACGGATCATGATCGCCTTGCCCAAGGGGCGAAGGAGATGCTCGATCACGTAATTGTCGAGCGCCTCGTGGCACATCTCGCAGAGCCGATCCAGCGTCTCGACGAAAGTCTTGTCGGGATCGAGGCTGCCGTACTGCCGGGCGGTGACGTAGACGCTGAGCTGCTCCTCGGGGTAGTCGCCCATGCGGACCTGATAGGCGTTGGTCCGGGTCTCGACGCTGACGCGGAGTTGCAGGCGGCAATCCTCGTCCACCGCGATAGTGACCGACGGCTCGTAGTTGATCACCTTCGCCCCGGCGCCCTCGATGATCGGCTCCATCGACGGGCTGACGCCCAACACTTCGGCTATGAGTTGATTGTGGTTGCCCCGATATGTAAAATCGAAGCCGAACAACAGATCGAGGGCCTCGCAGTCCAGCGGGCTTACCGAGAGCGTGTAGGGGACCAATTCGAGGATCAACTTGTGTTGGGCCATGACCCCTTCGATGTTTTCCGGATTAACCTGACCCGAGCAGACCCGGCGCGGCTCGATCGTACACCAGCGATAGCTTCCTTGGTCTTTGTCTTCTTCGAGGATGAAGTCGCCCCGTTCGCGACTGTAGAAGTTGCGCATCGTCGGGTAGGTTTTTTGCACCCGCTCGAAGAAGTGCAGCACCGTTTCGCGGTTGGCGGGCAACTCCATCTCCGTGCCAAGATTCACGTTGACGTAAAAATCGTCGGACAATGACGCATAACGATTCATTTTATACCTTGCACGGGAAATAGTGATTCATTTTTTCCGATGGCAAAAAACATTCCACTTCAAGCTGCGTGAAGTAAAGAGAGGCCCTTTCGGTCCCAAACGTTGATCCATCGGCCGGAAAAAAGGGAAATACCGGCTTGGGACACCCCCGAGTATAGCAGCCCGGGGAACATTATTGTAGGAGGCGACTCCAATCGCCGATTTCCCCGAAAGTCCACGCAATAATCGGCGACTGGAGTCGCTTCCTACAATTTGGGGTAGTTGGGATTGCCGCTACCGCATGTCAAAGGTATCGCCATGACCGCCCATAAACGAGCGAAAAAGTCCACCCTGCGACTGTCGATTTTTCCCGGCGATTTGGGGTGGATGGCTCTTGTCACCGCCGGAGAAACCGTCCGGCAACTCACGTTTGGACACTCCTCGCCCTCGGCGGCCAAAAGGGGAATCGAGCCGGAATTGCTGGCCGCGGCGGAATTCGTCGAGTCGGAAACGCCACTGACCCGTCGTCTGCGGGCTTATGCGTCGGGCAATCCCGACTCGTTCCGCGACGTCGCCGTCGATCTCGGCCGGCTCAGCCGTTTTCAACGGCGGGTGCTGAAGGAATGTCGTCGCATCACCCTCGGCGCCACGGAGAGCTACGCGAAACTGGCGGCCAGGGCTGGATTTCCGCGGGCTGCCCGCGCCGTCGGAAACCTCCTGGCAGCCAACCGCGTTCCGCTCATCATTCCTTGCCATCGGGTGGTTCGATCCGACGGCGGACTCGGTTCATACTCCGCTGGGGGCGGCCCGGCGATGAAACGTCGGCTCCTGGCCTTGGAATCGCGGAAATTGGCCTAGAATCGAGTAGCGGTTTTAGGCACAATACCACCTCGATTTTCTGCCACCCCGAGAAGAGACTTGTCCTATGTACGCCGCGGAACTTAGCTCCTGCGATGTGGAACGTCGCCGCGACGGAGTGGTCCTGGTTCGGGTCCATTCGAGCAACCGTCGGGGTCGTAAGTTGCCCGACGCCGTGTTCTCATTCTGCCAGGGCGACCCTCAATATGAGTATTGGGAAGGGCAGTTTCTTCAACGGATGCCAGCCCGACAGTCGCGTTGATATCATTCTTGTCGGTCAGCCCGCGCTTGACCTTCTCGGAGAGGCGGTTATACTGACGCTTATCCTGCCTATTTTACGGTTTGTTGGGTGTGCGAGGCGTTTGGCCGACGGGCAAGCCCGCCGCGAAAACGTGGCAAGTTTTTCCCTCCGCGCGGGAGGCAAGCTTGCCGGCTAAACATCCAGAATACGGGATTGCCTTCCCGGCATTCACTGTGGTCGTGCCCGTAAGCCCACCGACCGTAAGCAACCGATCGAGTCTATATGTGGCCCTGACTTACAAGGAGTTGGCTTAATGCGATGCATGTGCAAAACGGTGTTTGTTGCGGTCCTCTGCCTAAGTTCATTGCTGTCGGTTTGCGCTGAAGCGGCCGGAGAGTTGCGAGTGGCGACGTTCCGCTGCAACATCACACCGCCGTTGGGCCAGCCTATGTTTTCCTGCGATGCGCTGGAAACGATCGAGCAGCCGCTGCTGGCCAAGGGGATCGTGCTGGAAGCGGATGGACGGCGATACGTGCTCTGTGCTTTGGATTTGTGTGAGTTGTGCAACGGTGCCCACGATGAGTTCCGCGAGAGGATCGCGGCGGCCGCCGGAACCAAGCCCTCTTGCGTGGCCTTGCAGGTCGTCCACCAACATACCGCCCCGTTGGTCGATACCGACGCCCAAAAACTGTTGGCGGAGGCCGGCGCGCCGGAGATACACCTCGATCCGAAAGTCGTCGAGACGATAAAGAACCGTCTGGCGGAAGCCGTGAAAGGGTCGCTCGACCGCTTTGAGTCGTTCGATCGCATCGGCACGGGGCAGGCCAAGGTGGATCGCGTAGCGTCCAACCGCCGGCCGGTTGACGCCGACGGCAAAATTCGCGTCCGTTACAGTTCGTGCAAAGATCCCGCCACCATTGCGTTGCCCGAGGGAACAATCGACCCGTACTTGAAAACCATCACTCTGGCTCGCGGCGACAAACCGCTGGTTAGGCTGCATTATTACGCCACGCACCCGCAAACTTTTTACGGCGACGGCCGCGCGAGCAGCGACTTCGTCGGCACGGTCCGCGAGCAAATCGAAGGGGAGGAAGGCGTTTTTCAGATTTACTTCACCGGCTGCGCCGGCGACATCACGATGGGCAAGTACAACGACGGCTCCAAAAAGTGCCGCGAGGAATTGACCGAGCGGTTGCTGTCCGGCATGAAAGCCGCGATCGCCGCGACCAAACTGGTTCCGGCCGGAACGGTTCGTTGGCGCATCTACCCGCTGTTGTTGACCCGGCGTACGGATCCCGGATACAGTCCGGCCGACTGTCTCGCCCGCTTAAACGACCCCAAGGCCGGGCCCGTTACGCGGCTGTATGCCGGTGCCGTGCGGACGGCGTTTCACCGGCGGAGCAAGCGGCCGATCGAGTTGAGTTGCCTGGAAATCGGCGACGTTTCGATCCTGAATTTGCCGGGCGAGCCGATGATCTGCTTCCAACTGTTCGCCCAAAGCCTCAAGCCGAAATCGTTCGTGGCCGTGGCCGGCTACGGCGACGGCGGACCGGGCTATCTCTGCCCAGAAAAGGCGTTTTCAGACAATGGCGGCTACGAGCAGACCGCCTCGAACGTGAAACCTGAGTCCGAAAAATTACTAAAAAAAGCCATCGCGGCGTTGTTGGGGGTTGACTGAATATCGACATAGTTGGTGGTGTACTGGAATAGTTCCATTTAGCCCGCCGTGAATACACGGCGGGCAGCGGTGGGCGGACGCAGCAGACCGTGCCCCGGGTGTATTCACCCGGGGCTAAATAGCTGTTTTTGCGGGCCAATTCCCGGACACCCTCACATAGTTGCGGTTGTACTAATTTGTTTACCCGATGAGGACAAAAGGATGAGTACCACGAGTAAAACATCACGACGACAATTCTTGGCCCAAGGCGCCACTGTCGCCTCGACCGGTTTGGCGTTGCCGTATCTGGTGCCGCGCAACGTGCTCGGCGGGGAAGGCAAGCCGACCCCGAACGAACAGATCGGCGTCGGACGGATCGGTTTTGGCCGCCGCGCGCACCAACATCCCGTGACGGTCGACGGCCTCGCACGCGTCGTCGCCATCGCCGACGTCAACCGCGATCGCTGTGGCAAGGACGGTTATCAGGACTATCGCAAGCTGCTCGATCGCAAGGACGTGGACGTCGTCGATATCACCACGCCGGAGTTCTGGCACTATCTGCCGGCGATCCATGCCTGTCAGGCGGGCAAAGACGTGTATTGCGAACAGCCGTTGTCCGGCACCATCCGCGAGGGGCGAAAGATCGTCGAGGCGGCGCGCAAGTACAATCGCGTGTTCCAGGTCGGCGAACAACAACGCTCACATCCGATGGATCGCAAGGCCTGCGAGTTGATCCTCAACGGACGGATCGGCAAGGTGCATACCGTCTTGGGACATAACTACCCCAGTCCGTTTTATTGCGATTTCCCCGGTCAGCCGGTCCCCGCCGGTCTTGATTGGGACATGTGGTGCGGGCCAACCAACCCGATCCCCTACAACAAGGACATCTACATTCCGCGGGCCACGCCCGGCTGGATGTCGTTCTATCCCTACTCGGGTGGCGAGTTGGTCAACTGGGGCTGCCACGGACTAAGCATGGTCATGTGGGGCTTGGGCGTCAGCGAGACCGGACCGGTCGAAATCTGGGTGGAGCCGGCGGGGCAGAAGCTAGATCCCCCGACCTACGATGCGCCGGAATCCCGCGATCGCGGCAACAAGGCCTGTTCGCAAACGATCATCCACTACCGTTTTGCCGACGGGGTGGTCCTGAAGCTCGATGGCGGCCCGGGGTCGGGCGGAACCTTCATCGGCGACAAGGGAAAAATCAGCGTCGTCCGTGGCGGCTATGAATGCGATCCCAAGGGGTTGGACGAGGAGCCGCTGAAAGACCCCGCCATCCGGCTCTACAAGAGCAACTATAAGGAGTCGGACAAAAAGGGTTACAACGACGGCGTCAATGCTCACTTTCGCAACTTCTACGAGTGCGTCAAGACGCGGAAGCAGCCGATCATGGACGTGGAGTACGGGCACCGCGTGGCAACCCTTTGCCACCTGGGGAACATCGGCCGCTGGCTCGGCCGCAAGCTCCAGTGGGATCCGGCAAAGGAGATTTTCCCCGGCGACGAGGAGGCCAACAAGTATCTGGATCGGCCCAAGCGCAAGCCGTACGAGTTGCCGGCCCAGGTTTGACAGTGGAGGAGCAAAAAATCGCAACAGAACAACTTGGTCAATTGGGTGGCACGCCCAGAACAAAGTGATGGGCGTGGCGTCCGAGGAAAACACGCCCTTCGCTGCGCTCAGGGACGTGCCACCCAGTTGCCAATTCGGCGAGCGCACCCCCCAATTTTTTCGTTGACATATTGAATAACAGGAGTAACCGTGCCATGAACCGACGTGCTTTCTCAATTGCAGTGCTGGCGTGCTGTTTGGCGTTTATCGGGGTTCCGCGGACTTCCGCCGCCGAGCCGAATCCATCGCCGGCCAGCGGCCCCCACATCGTCTTTCTGGTAAGTAAAGACCCTTCCAACTACAAGGCCCACGAGACCATTCCCGTGTTTGCGGAGATGCTTCGCAACCGATATGGATGCTCCTGCACCGTCATCCGGGGCGAAGGGGAACCGACCGCTTTCCGGTTTCCCGGTCTGAAGGCGATCCGCGACGCCGACCTTCTGGTCGTGTTCTTCCGCCGTCGCGCGCCGTCGAACGAGCAGTTGGGAATGATCCGCGAGTACCTCGCGGCCGGCAAGCCCTTGGTGGGTATCCGCACCGCGAACCACGCCTTCGCCGTGAAAGGAACAATCGCCAAGGGACACGGGAAGTGGGACACGTTTTGCTCGGAAGTGCTCGGTTGCGGCAACCATGGATACGGTCCCGGCGAGTTGGGGACCGACGTCCGCTTCGCGGTCGGCGCCGCCGATAACCCTATCCTGGCAAACGTAAAACCCACCCGGTGGCACAGCGGCGGCTCGCTCTATCTGGTCAAGCCCATCGACAAGGCGGCCACGGTGCTCCTGACCGGATCGGTCGGCGACAAGTCGGAGCCGGTGGCCTGGACGCGAATGTACCGGAAGAGCCGCGTTTTCTATACTTCGCTCGGCTACCAGGACGACTTCCAGCTCCCGCAATTCACGAAGCTGTTGGTGAATGGGCTGTTTTGGGCGATGGATCGACCAACGCCGACGGAAGCGGCAAGTGCAGGTGTTCAACTGGAACTGGAATTGAATTGACTATGCATGCAAAGTATGTTTTACTGAATAGTATGCAATCCATTAAGGAGGTTCCTTCCCATGCAACGACAAACGAATAATCCGAAGTCACGGCCGGGACGGCGGGAGTTTCTCAAGTCGGCCGGCGCCGTGGCGACCGGTCTGTATCTGGCGCCGTCGGCCGGCGCTCGGGAGCCGGCGGCGGCAAAGACGGAAACGTTGGCCGTCAACGGCGGCAAGCCCGTGATTATTAAAGCCAAACATCGTGGCGTTTTTCGCTGGCCGCAGTACGGCCAGAGCGAAAAGGAGGTTCTCCGGGCCGCGTTGGACGGCGACGGTAGTTCCTTTTACCGCTCATTACCCGAGTTGGAGGCCAAGTGGCGGGAGTACAACGAAGTTCCCTTCGCCAAGACGCACATGAACGGCAGCAGCGCGCTGTTGTCGATGTACTTCGCGCTCGACCTTCCGCCGGGCAGCGAGGTCATGGTCCCTTCGTACACCTTCTTCAGCACCATCACCAGTCTGCGGTTTCTCGACCTGGTTCCGGTGTTCGTGGACATTGATCCCCGCACGGCCACCTTCGACGTGGAACATGCCAGGAAGGTGATGAACCCCCGGGTCCGCGCCGTGGTACCCATGCATTCCTGGGGCTTGCCTTGCGAGATGGACCATATCTGCGACTTTGCCAAAGAGCACGACTTGAGCGTACTGGAAGACGCCGCCCACGCCCACGGTGCGTCGATGCAGGGCAAGAAGATGGGGGCCTGGGGTCGCATGGGCATCTTCAGCTTTCAGGCATCGAAGCCTCTGCCGGGAATCGAAGGCGGCATGGGCGTCTACCAAAACCGCGAGGACTACGAGCGGGCGACCATCCTCGGCCACTATGGTGCGGTCAGCAGTAGTGCCCCGGCGTCGGCCGGCGGATTCGCCCCCGACAGCCCGTACCGAAAGTACGTCGGTACCGGCCTGGGGATGAAACTCCGCATGCACCCCTTGGCCGCCGTGCTGATCCTCAAACAACTCGAAAAGCTCGACGAGCAAAACGAGATCATCAATTCCCAGGTGCGGAAAATCAACGACCGGATATGCCAATTGCCCGGTTTGTCCGAACCGGTCTGCCGCAAAGACCAAGACCGGGTCTACTATTCCGGCAACATGATTTTCCTGGACGAGGCCGCCGCGGGCGTGTCGCGGGCGGCGGTAGCCAAAGCCCTTCGGGCCGAAGGCGTATCGCTCTCGGTTTGGGAATACCCGGAAAACCACAAATACGCGATCTACTCCGAGCCGCAGTGGTGGCATCACCCGATCAACGTGCCCAAGGTTTTGCCCGGCTGCGAAGAAGTAAACTCGCGTGCGATCAACTTGTCTCTCTTCCGCCAAGAGGCCCCGGAACTGGTCGAACAGTACATCAAAGCATTCGAGAAGGTCTGGGCGCATCGGAAGGAGTTGACGTAATCGTTTAGAACGTGTTTTGAGATGTGGCACAGCCGCCCTCGGCTGTGTGATTGACGCCGCGTGCGAATGCGGCACACGACACTTTTTCTGGAGACGACAAATATGATAGCGGGAAAATTGGGCGTCGTTGGCCGGCACTTGGGGTTGTTGTCGGTTCTAGGCGTTGTTCTGTCAGGAACGGCAAGTGCGGCGGACCAGGCGGACAATGTTCCGAAGTTGACTGCCGAAAGCTACGACTCGGGTTTCAAGTGGGCGCACGACACCTACAACGGCATGGGGACGGGCAGCGACGGAAAGATTTATTACGTGCTCTGCACCACGAAATACGACGTGGCAGGGCAAATGTACTGTTTCGATCCCGCCACCAAACGGATCAAGCACCTCGGCGACCTGACCGAAGCCTGCGGCGAGAAAGGGATCAACGCGATCGCCCAGGGAAAGATACACAACAATTTCGTGGAATATCGGGGGAAACTCTATTTCAGCACCCACCTCGGCTATTATGCCATCATCGACGATATGGAGAAGCCCGGCCCCCCGCCGCCGGGTTGGAAACCATATCAAGGCGGGCACTTCCTCAGCTATGACTTGAAGACCGGCGAGTTCGAGAATTTGGGGATCGCACTCCCGGGCGAAGCGATCATCGCCATGAACATGGACGATCGTCGCGGCCGGCTCTACGCCCTTACGTGGCCTACCGGCAATTTCGTCACTTACGACCTGGCAACCAAGGAGATGAAGGATCTGGGGCCGACCTGCTTGGACGGCGAAGGAGGCCGCGGCCAGCGTTATCGCACCATCTGCCGCTCCCCGGTCGTCGATCCGACCGACGGCTCCGTCTATTTCACCAACGGCGACGGCGACATCCTACGCTACGACTACGATCAAGAAAAGATTGAAACCGTCAAGAGCGACAACATGAGGAAGGACTACTTCGGGTTGTACGACCCGACTTCGCCGGGCCACATGGGCTACAACTGGCGGCAGGTGGTCCGGTGCCCGGCCGACAAATGTTTTTACGGAGTCCACGGCAACTCCGGCTACCTCTTCCGCTTCGATCCCCGCGCCGGACGGGTGACCGTGCTGGAGCGGCTTACCTCGTTGCCCTCGAAGCGGTGCGGTATGTTCGATCAGTTCAGCTACGGATACCTTGGCTTCACGCTCGGTCCCAACGGCCGCACACTATACTATCTGACCGGCGCGCCGATCTACGTGGACGGCCAACGGTTGGCCGGCAAGGACAGCACCGGCAAGGGTGAAGCCAAGGGCCTGGAAAACTTGCACCTGATTACGTATGACATCCCCACCGCCAAGTACATCGACCACGGCGCGATCTTCCTCGACAATGGCCAACGGCCGCTGTACGTCAACTCGATCGCCGTGGACAAAGCGGGGAGCGTTTACACGCTCTGCCGGATCAAACGAGACGGTCGCGTAATTACCGATCTGATCCGCATCCCCGCCGAATCCATAAAACTTGAACGCTGAGAAAACGCCCGATGAAAAATAAAGTTGTTTTCCTGGTTCCCACGCTCTGCATGGGAACCAGGGGTTTCATTGGTTTGGTTGTTTTGCTGCTGCTGGTGATCTACCCTGCAACCTCCGTGCGGAGCGCGGACGCCGCCGCGAAACCGACCCGCCTCGAAAACCCCTTGGCACTGAGGATGGCGAACTACGGGAAGTTCGAGGCGGCCGGCTGGACGCACCTGCCCTCGCTGGGAATGCACTACGTGTTCCAGAACGTTCCCGCGCCCGATGAAATCGCCGCGCTCAAGAAGCGGATGGCCGGCCATCACCTCCGACCGCTGGTCTTTCGCGGCGCGACGGACCTGGGGCGGGAATCCAGCGTCGACGAGTTGGCCGCGCAGTTGGCCGTCTGCGAGAAGATGGGCGTAAAGTTCATGTTCCTTTCACCAAAACATACCGGGGTGAGCAAGGAGGTTGCCTATCGGAGGTTGCGGCAGGCGGGCGAAGCGGCCCGAAAGCACGGGGTCATAATCGCCCTGGAGACACATCCCGACCTGGGCGTAAACGCCGACGCACATCTGGAGACCATGCGCCGGATCGACCATCCCAACGTGCGGGTGAACTTCGACACCGGCAACATCACCTTCTACAACCGGGGGACCGACGCCGTCTCCGAGTTGAAAAAGATCATCGACTACGTCGCCACGGTGGAATTGAAGGATCACAACGGCGAGTACATGAACTGGAACTTCCCCGCGTTGGGCCGAGGCGTGGTCGATTTTCCCGCCGTTTTGGAAGTGCTGGAAAAGCACAATTACCGCGGCCCGATCACCATCGAGGTCGAGGGCGTCAAGGGCGTCAAAATGGACGGCCCCCAAACGAAACGGTACATCGCCGAATCGGTATCCTACATCCAGTCGCTGGGCGATTTCCGATAGCGTAGGCGAATATCTCACCCCCCCCATCGTTGTGTAGTCTCTGATTGGTTGGCGGCGTAGAATTGCTACGTGAGAACATATCCATCACAACGGCGATTCGCGTTGAAGCCTCTGGCATGGGCGGCGATCGTCATGCCTGCGCTATCGATGGGCTTGGCAAGCAATCTCACCTGCGATAGCAGCCCCGCCTCCTTGAATGCCATTTGCGTGGCGTCGCCACCGGCGCCAACATCCAACCTCTGCCGCTGTTGCTGCGAGGATCAAACTCCCACGATGGATTCCTGCCGTTCCGCGGTTGCGTGCCGATGTCTGCAATCCAACACCAATAATTCCCCGCCGGCGGTTCCCACTTCGACCAACACACAGTCGGTCAAGGAGCTTGGCAATCATGGCATGGTTTTGGCGGTGCTTGCGGATGCGGCGGCGTCACATTCTTTCTCTTCCGGCTTGCGGGAGCACGACCGGCCGCATGCCGCGACTCCATTGGCGCTTTGCACTGAGCTTTGCCGCTTTCTTCTCTGATTGCCGCGTTTCCGGCAATGATGCTGTGCCACATTCCAAAACATACCCTACCGTATATTCCAAGGAGGTAAATAATGTTCACTATGCAATGGCCAAAAACCTTTCTCGCTCGGCACTGGGGAAAACTGCTTGTCTTTCAGGCGGCGGTGTTTCTGGGCCTGGGATTTATGTTGAGTTCCATGATGAGCGAAGGCGACGGAACGCCACCGGCGCCCGACACCGGCGGCGCCGTCGCGGAGGCCCCTGCAAGCACGACCGTTTGGACTTGCTCGATGCACCCTCGGATCAAGCGATCGGCGCCGGGCAATTGCCCGCTCTGCGGCATGGACCTGGTGCCCGTCGAATCGTCCGTGGCCGGTCCCTCGCCCACGCTCACGGTCAGTCCGGAGGCCCTGGCGCTGATGGACGTTGAAACTGTCCCCGTGCGGCGCAAAGCCGTTGCGACGGAAGTCGAGATGGTCGGCAAGGTGGCCTACGACGAAACGCGGCTGGGGCACATCACCGCTTGGGTGGACGGCCGGCTCGACCGCATGTTCGTCGATTACACCGGCATCGAGGTGAAAAAGGGGGACCACATGGTGTATCTCTACAGCGAAGAGCTATATTCGGCGCAAGCCGAGTTGATCGGCGCGGTCAGACACTCCCGCGGTCCGAGCGGAACGGCCGGCCGGCGTTTGTCTCCCGGCGGTGTGGACATGGCCAAGGCGGCCCGCCATAAACTCCGCATGTTGGGGCTGACGGCGAGCCAAATCCGGCAAATCGAGGAGGAAGAACGCCCGTCCACGCACATGACCATCTATGCCCCGTTCGGCGGTGTGGTAATTGAAAAACTTCGTCAGCAAGGTGAACGGGTCAGCCGCGGCGACCGCCTCTACACCCTCGCCGACCTGAGCCAGGTATGGGTAAACCTGGACGCCTACGAGTCGGACCTCCCCTGGGTCCGCTACGGACAGGAAGTCGCGTTCACCGCCGAGGCGTTTCCGGGCCAGCGGTTTACCGGACGCATCGGATTCATTCACCCAGTGCTCGACGACATGACGCGCACGGTCAAGGTCCGCGTCGTCGTTCCCAACCCGGATGGGAAGCTCAAGCCGGGGATGTTCGTCCGCGGCAAGGTCCATGCCCGGCTCGGCGCGGGCGGCCGGCTGATCGACGTGGACCTGAGCGGCAAATGGATCAGTCCCATGCACCCGTGGATCGTCAAGGACTCGCCGGGCAAGTGCGACGTTTGCGGAATGCCGCTGGTTAAGGCGGAAACGCTCGGTTACGGGGCGGCGGGCGGCGATTACGAACCGCTGGTGATACCGGCTTCGGCCCCCTTGATTACCGGCAAACGGGCAGTAGTCTACGTTGAACTACCCGACACCGATCGGCCGACGTTCGAGGGACGCGAAATCGTCCTGGGACCAAGGGCCGGCGACTACTACATCGTCCTCGACGGACTGGCCGAGGGAGAACTGGTCGTTTATCGGGGCAACTTCAAGATCGACAGCGAAATCCAGATTCAAGCCAAGCCGAGCATGATGTCGCCCAAAGCCGACCCGGCGGAGGGAGCGGCCGGCGGCAACGAACATCGGCGCGACGGAGCGCATCGTCATGAATGACCTGCAATACACGCCAACCGACCCAGCGGAGCGGAAATCGGTTTTAGACCGGATAATCCGCTTCTGCCTGGTAAACAAACTGGTCGTGGCGTTGGCGGTTGTCGCCGTCATTCTCTGGGGGCTGATGGTGGCGCCGTTCGACTGGGACTTGGGGGCTCTGCCGCGCGACCCCGTGCCCACCGACGCCATCCCCGATATCGGCGAGAACCAGCAGATCGTGTTTTCCCAGTGGCCGGGCCGGTCGCCGCAGGACGTCGAGGACCAGATTTCATATCCGCTGACGACCGCCTTGCTCGGCGTGCCCGGCGTGAAGTCGATCCGCAGTTACTCGTTTTTCGGTTTTTCCACGATTTACGTCATTTTCAAGGAGGAGGTCGAGTTTTACTGGTCGCGCTCCCGCGTGCTGGAAAAGCTCAATAGTCTTCCCCCGGACACACTGCCGGAAGGCGTCCGTCCGGCGCTGGGCCCCGACGCGACTCCGCTCGGGCAAATCTTCTGGTATACGATCGAAGGACGCGACCCGGACGGCCATCCGATCGGCGGATGGGACTTGGGCGAGTTGCGGTCCGTGCAGGACTGGCACGTCCGCTACGCGCTGATGTCGGCCGACGGCATCAGCGAAGTGGCTTCGGTCGGCGGGTTCGTGCAAGAGTACCAGATCGACGTCGATCCGGACGCCATGCGCGCCGCCCGAGTGAGCCTCGGCGACGTGTTCATGGCCGTCCGCAAGTCGAACATCGACGTTGGTGCGCGGACCATCGAAGTCAACAAGGTCGAGTACTTCATCCGCGGCCTCGGCTTTGTCAAAAGCGTCGAGGACCTGGAAAATGCGGTGGTCGCGGTCAACGACAACGTTCCGATTTACGTCAAGGACGTTGCCCGGGTCTCGCTTGGCCCGGCCATGCGGCGCGGGGCGCTGGACAAGCAGGGGGCCGAGGCCGTCGGCGGAGTGGTCGTGGTCCGATACGGATTCAACCCCTTGGAGGCCATCAAAAACATCAACCGGAAGATCGCCGAGATCGCGCCGGGGATGCCGACAAAGGTGGTCGTCGACTTCAAGAAAACTACTCGCCGGCAGGTGGAAGCGTTCGCCAAGGACCACGGGGTCAAAGCCTACGACGGAGCGGAGTTGAACCAGAAGGACTGGTTGTCAGGGATGCGGTCCACGCCGCGCGGACAGTGGCCCGACTGGGTTTCCACCAGCCAATTGACCGTCGTCCCATTCTATGACCGCACGGGCCTGATTCACGAGACCCTGGGTACGTTGAACGCCGCGCTGACCGAGGAAATCCTGGTCACGATCATCGTCATTCTGGTAATGGTGATGCACCTGCGCAGTTCGTTGTTGATCAGTTCGCTGTTGCCGTTGGCGGTGTTGATGTGCTTTATCGCCATGAAAGTATTCGGCGTCGACGCCAACATCGTGGCCCTCTCGGGCATCGCCATCGCTATCGGTACGATGGTCGACATGGGGATCATCCTCTGCGAAAACATCCTCAAACACTTGGACGATGCCGAGACGGAGGAAAATCGTCTGGAAGTGATATACCGGGCGACCCGCGAGGTCGCCGGCGCGGTGCTGACCGCCGTCTCGACCACCGTCATCAGTTTCCTGCCGGTGTTTACGATGATCGGGGCCGAGGGAAAACTGTTCAGGCCGCTTGCCTTCACCAAGACATTCGCCCTGACCGCATCGGTTATCGTCGCGTTGGCGATCATTCCGCCGGCGGCCCATCTGCTGCTGGCAAGCCGCCTGAGGCCGGAAAAGCTGAGACGTTTATTCATGGCGGGTCTGATCCTGGCGGGAATCGCGGTTGCCGTCTGGGTTGCATGGTGGGCCGGAACGATCATCGCCGTGCTGGGCGGCTACGGTCTGCTCCGGCAATACATCCCGCCGCGATACCAACGCTGGGGATCGTGGATCGCCAACGCGGCCGCCGTGCTGTTGGTGGGCCTGATGCTGACCAACCATTGGCTGCCGCTGGGGCCGGACAAGGGCCAGGCGCGAAACCTCATTTTTGTCGCCGTTATGATCGGTGGCCTGCTGACGTTCTTCCATCTCTTCCAACGCTATCTGTACGCACCGATCCTGCGATGGTCTCTGGACAATAAACTCCTCTTTTTGACGACACCGACCTTAATACTCTTGGCGGGCGCTTCGGTCTGGCTGGGGTTCGATCGCGCGTTCGCTTTCGTGCCTTGGACGGCCGGGCAGGTCGGCGTCGATCCCGCGTCGATTCGAGATTCCCGGCCTTGGACTTTGGCGTCGCGGACCTTTCCCGGCTTGGGCAAGGAGTTCATGCCGCCGCTGGACGAAGGCTCGTTTCTCTACATGCCCACCACGATGCCTCACGCCTCGATCGGCGAGGCGCTCGACGTTCTACAGCTTCAGGACCGGCGGTTGATGGCCATACCCGAGGTCGAGATGGTGGTGGGCAAAATCGGCCGGGTCGATAGTTCATTGGACCCCGCCCCGGTCTCGATGATCGAAACCGTCATCAATTACAAGTCCGAATACATTACCGACAAGAGCGGCAACCGCGTCAAGTTCCGCTACGACGAAGACAACGACGGGTTTGCCCGCGACGACGACGGAAACCTGGTCCCCGATCCTTCCGGCCGCCCGTACCGGCAATGGCGGGAGCGGATCAAGACGCCGGACGATATATGGCGGGAAATCGTCCGCGCGGCCCAAGTCCCCGGCACCACCTCGGCGCCCAAGCTACAGCCGATTGCCGCCCGGCTGGTCATGCTGCAAAGCGGGATGCGCGCCCCGATGGGCGTGAAGGTGAAAGGCCCCGACCTGGAGTCCATCGAACGCGTGGCACTGGAGATCGAGCGGTTTCTGAAGGAAGTTCCCTCGGTCGAGGCGTCGGCCGTGATCGCCGACCGCATCGTGGGCAAGCCCTATCTGGAAATCGACTTCGACCGCCGCAAGATCGCCCGCCACGGACTGAGCATCCGCGAAGTGCAAGACGTGATCGAGGTGGCCATCGGCGGCCGGCAAGTCACCACCACGGTCGAGGGCCGCGAGCGCTATCCCGTGCGGGTCCGCTACATGCGCGAACTACGCGACAACATCGAGAGCATGGAGAAAATCCTGGTCCCCACCCGCAGCGGCGCTCAGGTGCCCCTGACCCAAGTGGCCGAGATCAACTACGTCCGCGGCCCGCAGGTCATCAAGAGCGAAGACACTTTTCTGGTCGGCTACGTGCTGTTCGACATGAAGCCGGGCGGGGCGGAAGTCGACGTCGTCGAGGACTGTCAACGGTATCTCAAAGAGAAAATCGACAGCGGAGAGCTCGTTCTGCCGCCGGGCGTCAGCTACAGCTTCGCCGGCAACTACGAAAATCAAATCCGCTCGCAGAAAACCCTGATGATCGTCCTGCCGTTGGCGCTGCTGCTGATCTTCCTAATCTTGTACTTTCAATTTCGATCGGCGATTACCACTTCGCTGGTTTTCGGTGGGATTTTCGTGGCCTGGGCCGGCGGATTCATCTTGATCTGGTTCTATGGGCAGCCGTGGTTTCTGGACTTCGAGGTCTTCGGCGCGAACATGCGCACGCTGTTTCAGGTCCATCCGATCAATCTCAGCGTGGCCGTTTGGGTTGGATTCCTGGCGCTGTTCGGCATCGCTTCGGACGACGGCGTGGTGATTGCCACGTATCTCGATCAGAGTTTTCGGAAGCACAAGATCAACTCGGCCGCGGCGGCCCGTCGCGCCACGCTCGAGGCCGGGCTGCGCCGAGTCCGTCCCTGCCTGATGACCACCGCCACGACGCTGCTGGCTCTGGTGCCCGTGCTCACGTCGACCGGCAGGGGATCGGACATCATGAGGCCGATGGCCATTCCCTGCTTCGGCGGGATGTTGATTGCGGTATTGACGATGTTCATCGTGCCGGTGCTATATTGTTCCGTACAGGAGTGGAAACTCAAGCTGGGAGTCGAAGACCCGCGTTTCGTCCGGCATGATTGATCGTCGGTGGGGCATATTTTAAGAGTCTCCCCTCTCCCTTTGGGAGAGGGGCCGGGGGTGAGGGCGACATGGATCGCGCCGGGTGGCCTCGACGCCGTCGTCATCCATATCTTGCGGCGGACATTGAAGCCAGCCGGCTACCGGGTGTTGACAACCCGACCTGACGTCGTTTTCACGGTCGGCGCGATTAGCGACGAACCGTGCAGAAAATTGTCTGACGAATCCTCCCTGCGACTACTTTAGCTTTGCAATCTCCTTGATTCTTCCAGTTGTTTCTCAATCGGCCACTTACTGAAGGCCAGAACAAAGAGCATTATAATGCTTACCACCGGCACAAGAAACAGCAGTGACAATACACCCGGATAGCCGGTTTTGGATACAATCCGCCAAGCTGGCACAATGATGACGAGTATGATGACAACAAGTACCAACAGTTCAAAAATACCTGGTAAGAACATGATCTTTTTCCTTTCTTTTCTGTTGATCTATGACAATTCGTAGCCAACGTACGGAGGTTATCCGTGTATGGCAAACACTGCTGGACAAGCCAGCAGTGGCACCCGGCGAGATCCGAGGGCAAACTCCGGTCTCGGGGGCGGGCAACTGGACACGGGGACCAGCAATCCCTCATTCCTCCCCGGTTTTCGTCTTTCCCTCAAGTGTTTTGGTGACGCTCAGCGTCAGCGCCGAGGCGAGAAAGAACACGCCTACCGTCACCCAAGACTTCCAGACAAACTCATTGTCTTTGATATCTGTCCAGATCATGGCTAGGGCCAAGACCGTTCCCAGCACGATGCAGACGATGCAAATCGTGAAGCATATCCTGTTGAGTTTCTGAATATCCATTATAAATTGTCTCCTCGATTGCCTCACGGTCCATCGATCGGCTCGCGCATGCCGGAGTGGCGATACCCCACCACTACGGGAGCCACGCCGCTCCTTGTAGCAGGGCTAAAATCGGTTGTCAAGGACCGTCCGCCGAGGATTTCCAGAAAAGCGGATGGTCTACGTACACGCCCACGCGGCCCATCACCAACAGGTCGGTCAGCATCTTCATGCCCAGCGAAGGGCGTGGAATTCTCGATCTACCACGCCCAATACGTCATTAGGTCGCGCGGTCGTCTAAAAATGTGTTTTGGAATGTGGCACAGCCGCCCTCGGCTGTGACCGAGAACTCACGGTTAATCACACAGCCGAGGGCGGCTGTGCCACATATTGATTTCTATAACAGCTTTTAACTCCGCTCGACAGGCCGACGTATCTTTGATAGAACACCCTTTAGGAGGTTATTTCGTGGGACTGGTCGAACTGTGTGTGATGGCGGTAATGGTGGTTTTCAACGGCGTTTTCGCCGGATATGAAATCGCCTTGGCGGCCGTGACTGCCGCCCGCCTCCACGTCCTGGTCGGCGAGAACCGCACCGGGGCCAAGGCCGCCTTGTACATGAAGCAAAACATGGAGGCCAGCCTGGCCACCGTGCAGGTGGCGATCACGCTGATCGGCGCCACAGCCGCGGCGATCGGCGGGGCGGGTGCGGCGGAGGGTATCAAACCGTTCCTGCAAGAGCGGATCGGCTTCTCGCCCGCCACGGCCGCCGTTCTGGCCATCGCCATGATCGTCGTCCCGTTGACTTTTATGATGATTATGTTCGGCGAATTGGCGCCGAAGGTTTTCTCGCTGCGCAACAAGGAATGGGTCTGCTTGCGGCTCTCGCCGGTGATGCGCTGGTTCTGTTTCAGTGTTTGGCCGGCGGTCTGGCTGTTCGAGACTTGCGTGACGACGATGGTGGCCTGGAGCGAGCGGCGCTGGCGCCCGCAACTCAATCCGATGGGCAAATCGGAGGCCGTGGAGTTGCTCGAGCTTCGCGCGCACGCCGCCTCGGCCCGGGCGTCGCGGCTGATCGGCAAGCGCGAGGAGGGTATCATCCTCGGCGCGGCGCGCCTCTCCAGCCAGACGGTCCGCGAGATCATGCTCCCCGCCGAATTCATCTCCATGCTGAGCGTCGATAACTCGCTGGAGGAGTGCCTGATCGTAGCCCATCTGGAAATGCATACCCGCTTTCCCGTGGCCGAGCAAAGCGGCGATCCGCAATCGATCATCGGCTACGTCAATTTCAAGGACCTGGTGGCCTTGATGCGCTTGAGCCGGCCGCACGATGCCTCGCTACGGGCGATACTGCGCCCCTTGTCCAACCTCGACGCCGATCTGTCGTTGACCGCCTGCCTGGAACGCCTGATCCGCGAGCACACCCACATCGCACTGATCCGCGACGCCGGTGAAAAAGTCGTGGGCTTGATTACCCTCGAAGACATCCTCGAGGAGTTGGTCGGCGACATTCAGGACGAGTACGACCGGCTGCCGGTCCATGCCGTGAGGTCGGGCTGGGCGTGGGTCGTCGGCGGCGGACTCGGTTTGGAACGGATGAAGGAACTCACCGGAATCGACCTTGCCGCCGATCGGCCCCCGATTCCGTCCGAAGAGGATCTGCGAAACGTCAGCGACTGGATCGTCGGCCATTTGCAAAAGCGGCTCCGCAGCGGCGACATCGTAGAGCGCCCCGGGCTGCGCGTGGTGGTCCGCAAGGTCCGTCGGCAAAAGGTTCTCGAAGCCCAGGTGGGACGGATGGACGTGGGAGACGCGAAAAACTAGGCTTTGTCGGAAAAGGCCTGACGCGGCCTACTGTCATCCTGAGCGTAGCGAAGAATCTCTGGAATTGGGCGAGATCCTTCGCTACGCTCAGGATGACAAGTGGCCTTTTCCGACAAAGCCTAGCCCGCCGCAACGACGCGCCAATCATCTATCTCGGGTTCCATAATCTATGCCTTGGGCCTGCCATCAGTTCATGCCCGCTCTGCTTGACGACGGTGGTTTTCAGTCCCAGGGTAGCCGCTGCGCGGCAACCCTGGACTGTCATATTATCGCCCCGATTTCTCTTGACACCGGGGGGGTAGTTTTCCTATCCTACCTCGTCTTATGGAATGGTTCGGGTATCCAAGGATGGTTTCGCGCGCGGGCCGGTGCGCCGCTGTAGCCCGCATACTCCGTGTGCGGGGTCGGAACACGGAGTGTGCCGACTACATTAGGTCTCGGCGGTGCGTCGCAATGCTCGTGCTGGCAATGCTGCTGGCGGCGGGTGGCTGCGCCTCGAAAAATATCGCCCTGCGCTCGGTTCCCAAAAGTCCACTGATCGAGCAACTCGATCTGGCCTCGTTCAGCGGGCCAAAGCCCAGCCGACGGACGACGCAACTGCTGCGAGTGTACAACCTCGGCGACGACAACCTGACCGGCGATCTGCGGCCGCTGTTGGGAAAACTCCAAGCGATAAACGACGGCGAGCCGTCGGCCGATATCGTCTATGCAATGTCCGAGCTGGCGTTTTTGGGGGGCAAAAAGGCCGAACGCTACGACAAGCAAGCCGCGCTGGACCTCTATGGGGCTTCGGTCCTGCACGCCTACGACTATCTCTTCGACCGGCGTTATTACGCCACCCGGAACCCTTACGATCCGCAATACCGCAGTGCCTGCGATCTGTACAACGGCGCCCTGGAGTCGGCATTGCGGATCGTTTGCGCCGAAAAGGCGTTGGCGCCAGGCACGATCATGACCATCAGCACGGCGTCGGGCACGTGGGACGTTACCTGCGTGTTGCCCGGCGGTCAGGGAACCTGGCGGCCCGAGGATTTCGAGCGGTTCGAGTTCGTCTCCGACTATGAAGTGACGGGGCTGAAGAACCTCTATCTGACGCACGGATTGGGCGTGCCGCTGATCGCCATCCGGCGCCGCGGCCCGGACGAGCCGCCGGCGGCGAAATACTATCCGCCCGGCATGAGTTTTCCCGTGACGGCCTTTCTGCGTCCGGTCGGTAAGATCGACCCTCGGACCGGCCGGCTCGGCGAGCGCAATCAATGCGTGCTGGAGCTGTACGATCCCCTGACCACCAACGAGACGCTGGTTGCCGGCCGGCGCGTTCCGCTGGAATGCGACTTGACCACGCCGTTGGCGTATTTCCTTTCGCGGCCGGAGTTGGAGAATCTGGCCACCGTCGGGCTGCTTTGGCCCGAGGCACTGCTGGCGCTGCGTCCCGACCGGCCGGAACCGATCATGGGTCTTTACATGGCCCAACCCTACGAGCCGGGCAAGATTCCCGTGTTGATGGTCCACGGGCTGTGGTCCAGCCCGATGACCTGGATGGAGATGTTCAACGACCTGCGGAGCCAGCCGGAGATACGTCGCCGCTACCAGTTTTGGTTCTACTTGTATCCGACCGGCCAGCCGTTCTGGTTGATCGCCGCCCAACTGCGCCACGATCTGGCCCGGGTGCGGGAAGAACTCGATCCGCACCGCCGGGAACCGGCGTTTGACCGGATGGTGTTGGTCGGCCACAGCATGGGCGGATTGGTCTCGCGCCTGCAAACACTCTCCAGCGGCGACGACTACTGGCGGCTGGTCGGCCGCAAGCCGCTCGGCAGCATCAAGGCCGATCCCAAGATCCGGGAGCAACTGGCCGAGACCTTCTATTTTCGCCCCAATCCTTCGATCCGGCGCGTGGTCAGCATCGCCACGCCGCACAGAGGCAGCACGTTTTCCAATCAGACCACGCAATGGCTGCTGGGCAAGCTGATCCACCTGCCGCAAAAGATCATCAACAGCCAGCAGAAGCTGTTCCGCGAGAACCAAGGTGTTTTCGCCGGCGACTCGCTGCTGCGTATCGACACCAGCATCGACTCGCTGGCCCCCGAAACGCCGATCTTTCCGGTGATGTTGGCCAGTCGGCGGCTACCCTGGGTGAAGTATCACAACATCGTCGGGGTGATGCCCGATCAACCGTGGTGGCTGTTGAATCTGATCGGCGAGGGTGACGGCGTGGTGCCGCGCGACAGCGCGCAACTCGACGATGCGGTTTCGCAAATCACGGTCCCCGCCGACCACAGCACGATCCATGCCCATCCGGCGGCCGTATTGGAGGTGCGTCGCATCCTGCTGGAGCACTTGGCCGAGTTGGACGGCCGTTCCGCCGCCGGCATTGCACGTCGCACGCCGGCTATTATGCGTCGGCAGTGACAATTTTGTCCTAGGCAGCCCGCAGTGCAGGGGGAAACTCCCGGAAAAACACTGCTGGACAAGCCAGCAGTGGCACCCAAACTCCCGAAATCCGACTTTTTCAACGGGCTGCTAGCGCTGTCATGCTAAATAGCTGTTTTTGCGGGTCAATTTCCGGACACCCTCATTTCTTCCGGCGGATACTACGGCTATCATTGTACGAGACAATAGAGACATCAAAACCGCCGACGGGAGCCGCACCGGTGAATCCTCGCAAACGTCGCCGTTTCGACGAGCAGTTCGAGTGGGTCTTGGAGCGAATGCCGCTGTTGGTCCACGAGTTGATCGAGCGGGTGCCGTTGCACGTCGAGGATTATCCCTCGGAGGAGGTGATGGAACGGACCGGAGTTCGGTACATCGACAGCCTTTGCGGACTGTACACCGGCATACCGATCGGAGACAAGAGCGTCTGGCACTCGGGCATGATGCCCGACGTGGTCACCATCTACCGCGAGGGAATTCTATCGGTCGCCGCCGACCGCACGGGCCGCATCGCCACCGAACGGCTGAGGGAAGAAATCCGCATTACGATCCTCCACGAGTTGGCCCATCATCACGGGCTGGACGAGGACGAGTTGCAAAAACTGGGATACGGGTAGGACCGCACGATGATCGACGTTGTCCGAATACTCCGCGAGACGTTCGTCGCCCGGGCGGAACACCATCCCACGCTCGGCTCGACCAACGATCGCGCGGCCCAGTGCGCGGCCCAGGGCGTCAAGGAGTTGCCGCTGTTGATCGTTGTCGATGAGCAGACGGCCGGCCGAGGACGTGGAGCGAACCGTTGGTGGACCGGCCGGGGAGCGCTGGCGATGAGCCTGTTGCTCGACGCGGAAACCGTGGCGATCGAGCGGAACTGCTCGCCGTTGGTGGCCTTGGCCGCGGCGGTGGCCGTAGCCGACGCGGTCGCCCCGCTGCTGCCAAACCACACAGTCGGCCTCAATTGGCCGAACGACGTGATGGCGTGCGAGAAAAAGGTGACAGGCACCGTTTGCCGGAACGGCCCGGAGGGTGCTTCGCACAAACGGTGCCTGTCACCTTTTTCTCGCATGGCGGACAGCCGGAAGCTGGCCGGCATTCTCATCGAGGTGCTGGCCGACCGGCGGCACGTAATCGGAATCGGACTGAACGCAAACAACACCCTGGCCGATGCGCCGGCCGAGTTGCAATCCACCGCAGGCACGATTCGCGATCTATCGGGCAAGACGCACGATCAGACCGACATTCTGGTCGATCTGTTGAAACGCCTGGAGCAAGCGTTTTCCAAACTGCGGCAAGAGCCGGCCAACATCGCCGCTCGGGCCGACGCACTGTGTCTGCAACGCGGCCGGACCCTGGCGCTCCAACTCGGCGACCGCCGCGCGACGGGCCGCTGCCGGGGAATCGCTCCCGACGGAGCACTGCTGCTGGAAACATCGGTGGACGTGGAAGCGTTCTATTCCGGCTGTGTAACTGATTCCATTTAGCCGGCCGCGAATACGATTCCATTTAACCGGCCGCGAATACGATTCCATTTAGCCCGCCGTGAATACACGGCGGGGAGAGGCGGTTGAACACACCACACTGTACCCCGGGTGTACCCCGGGTGTATTCACCCGGGGCTAAATAATGTGGTTTCGCGGTCCAATTCCGAGACGCCCTTGGTTGTCTGCTTTCAGTGCGAGAGCCGGGACTCGAACCCGGATGGGTCTCCCCACTGGATCCTAAATCCAGCGCGTCTGCCAATTCCGCCACTCTCGCATATTGAACATTACTTACTACTCCGCAACGACTTACGGCAGATTTTCTGCCCTTCGTTTTCGACCCTCTGGGGGCCAATGTTACCTGATTTGTTACCTTGTTTCCAGTAGTCGGCCCAAAGGTCCGCCCCGATCTCATCGGCCGTCAGGCACACATAAAAGCTCATCGTGGTCGATATGTAGGCTGCTAAACGACTTGGTCCGCAAGGTAGAACGCGAGAAGGCCGGTCGGAGAAGTTGCGGATCGCATCGGATTGCACCGAAGATCGCGAAGGGCGCAACGAAAACGGCGATCTGAAAATCGCCGCAACCTCAAACGGGAATAGGAGATACCGCACTGATCGGCACCTGCCTGCATCGTCTTGCAGCACACCAGCTGAGAAGAAACTAAAAGCATCCCCGAGAGGATTCGAACCTCTAACATTCGGCGCCGGAGGCCGACGCTCTATCCAATTGAGCTACGAGGACAAAAGGCTCTATCTACCTGACATTAAACGACTTACGATGTAGGATTTTAGTGTTGGCAATAAATCTTGGCAGTAAAACCCCCCAGCTTGGCAGTAAAAGTCCACTCCGAGATGTACAACCTAGTGCTTTGTCACGCCTAAAAATTCGGGTGCCACTGCTGGCTTGTCCAGCAGTGCATGGGGAAAACTCCCGGAAAAACACTGCTGGACAAGCCAGCAGTGGCACCCAAACTCCCATATCTGACTTTTTCAACGGACTGCTAGAGTTCAATATGCCGCGCAAGAAAAATAGTCGCAATCGTGGGTTCTGGTTCCGTACTGGCCGGGGCTGATACGTCGGTACAGACCCGCTGCGCGACCCCGAAGGGAATCATATCAAGAGCAAAGACGACAAGCAAGACGCAGAACTAGCTTCTTATGTCTTGAACCAGTTGAAAATGGAAATTCCCGGTCGTTTGGGTTGGAATCACACCCCAAACGAGGAGAATTCCATGAGTATGCAACGACGACGCTTCGGCACGGACCAGAAGGCAACCATTCTCAAGAGGTAACCGTTCACGCTTCGCCTTCCACCCAGGGGCTTGGCCAATCGCCCCAGTGGTCGAGATAACTCCGGTAAGCGGGCGAACTTTCGGCCCGGCTTTCCAGCCATTGTTTCGTTTGCGAGATCAATTTCTGTTCCGCCTCCAGGGCGAGTTGGCCCAGCAGTACGCGAGTACGGAGGAAAACGAAGTACGTGTCCAACACGTCGCAGCGGCAGTAGTCGTTGATCTCCGCCAGCCGGCCGGCGTCGTACATGTCTTGGACCATGTTTCCTTCGATATCCATTTTCCCCGGCTTGCCGAGGATGTTCGCTGCCAGATTCAGCCCGCCGGTGAAGCGCGTCGCGCCGAAGTTGGTCATCAGGTCGCAGAGATCGAGGTGTGCCGTGGTGTTGTAGCGATAGCGGGGCTGATCGAACGAACGGCTTTTCTCCTGGAACCAGCCGGGCACGCTCACCCCGTAGCGGAACGCCGCCAGTTCCAGCAGCGGCAGGTCGAAACCGCGGCCGTTGAAACTGACCAGCGTCGGCCGGTGATACTTCTCCCAGCCGCGCCAGAAGTTTTCGGTTATCACGTGCGGCCGGTACCGAGGCTCGTCCAGCACGACCACGTCTTCCAGCCGAAAATCGGCCGTCACCTTTCCCGCCACCACCGAGATCGGCAGTTGGAAAGGGCCTTGTCGAACAACCACTACATGTAGTATGTGAAAGTCGGTTTCCCAGCCCATTAAACCACTATATCTTGTAGTTGTTCGACAAGGCCGTTTTCAGTTATCAGTTTTCAGTGGCCTTGTTGACTAATTCCACTCGAACTCGGGGAGTCCGAGGCGAGTGAATTTGTTGAGGATTTTACTTCGTAGCCGCGTTTCAGTTTGTTGGTTTGGAATT
>JAUWNG010000058.1 GCA_030612765.1 Planctomycetota bacterium | reverse complement strand
CACGTCGTTGCCGCCGCTTAAATCCCCGGACGCGGCGTCGGCACCGTACCAAATCCACCACTGGCGGTCGTCGTGGACGCCCAGCGACGAGCCGTTGGCGTAGTCGGCGAACTCGCCCGAGAGGATGCCATTCGTGTCGTTTTGGACGATCCACAGTTGGGTCTCTTCCGACGAGTCGCCGAAACCGGTCCAATCGAGCGAAAGCGTTCCGCCGAGCGTGGCGTTGTAGTCGCCCGAGCCGCTGAGCAGCACCTGGTCGTAGTCCGCGCCCGGGGCCGTGCCGGCCAATTCGATCTGGAGTTCGCCGAGCATGTTGTAGTCGCCCTCGATGGTCTGGATGCCGGGCGAGTTGCCGGGGGCGTGGACGCCGTTGATGGTAATGTCGCCGCTGACGGCGCCGGTGCCCCCGAGCGTCTGCCCGGCCGCCAGGTTGTAGCCGCCGGAGACCTCCGAAACATCGAACGTCGCGCCGGCGGCCACGTCGATCGCGCCGCTGGCCAGCGAGGCCGCGCTGCCCAGCTTAAGCGTCCCGGCGCTAATGGTCGTGTTGCCCGTATAGGCGTTGGCGCCGCCGAGCGTCAACGTGCCGCTGCCGGCCTTGGTCAGAGAGTAGTCTCCTCCGATCGCGCCGCCGACGGTGAGCGTGTTGGAACTGACGGTTACCTGGCGGTTGCCGCCGAGAGTGACCTCGCCGGCGCCGAGGTTTAGGCTTTGAGGGCCGGCAAAGGTGAAGTCGGCGTTCCACGACTGAAGATTGTTGTTGACCAGAGTAACCGCGGACCCCGAGGTGTTGCCGATGGTGCTCGCGCCGGAAATGGTGAAATCGCCGGTGCCGAGGGCCTGGGCGTTGTTGATGTTGAGCGTACCGGCGTTGAGCGTCATCCCGCCGGTGTACGTGCCAGCGCCGGCGAGCGTCAATGCGCCATCGCCCGCCTTGCTCAGCGAGAAGTTGCCGCCGACGGCGCCGCCAACCGCGAGCGTGTTGGCGTCGACGGTCACTATGCGGTTGCCGCCGAGTGTGACGGCCCCGTTGCCGAGATTCAGACTATTGCTTCCGACGAATGCGAAGTTTGCATTCCAGGCTTGAGCGTTGTTGGTATAGAGTGTAACTGTAGTCCCCGACGTGTTGTCGATGGTGCTGACGCCGGCGATTGTGAACGTGCCCGTACCCAATGCCGGGAGGTTGTTGATGTTGAGTTGTCCGGCGGTAAGTGTCGTCCCGCCGGTGTGTGTGCTTTGGCCGGAGAGGGTCAGTGTGCCATAGCCTGTCTTGGTTAGGCTGCCTTTGCCGCTGAGGGCGCCGGAATATGTGGTTGAGGCGTCGTTTCCGCCGACGCTCAGGGCGACGGAGTCGTTGCTGGCGTTGTTCAACGCGAGGTTCTGATTGCCCTTTAGCCCGCCGAGGTTGGCCGATCTCAGAGAGCCGAAATTAAGATATCCGTCATAGTTGGCGTATTCGGTATCGAGCGTACTGTTTTGCAATGCGTTGACGTTGCCCAAAATAAGTATGCCGCCCATGGCTCTCGTATCGCCGTAGAATGTGTTGGCGGCGGAGAGCGTGAGGGGGTTGTGGCTAAGTTTCATCAAGCCTTTATTTCCGGTGATGACGTTTCCGTATGTGGCGCCGCTGGTTGCATTGTCGGTGTCGAAGCCGATGTAAGAGCCGGATTGGAAATCGGCCGCTTGGAGCAGCGTGGCGACATTTGTTGCTTCCCATTCGCCGGCGCCGCCGTAATTCACGGCCAATACGGCGCCGTTGTAGACCGCTACTTTGCCATTGATGGAGTAATTAGGGAGCACGGATGGAGATAAGGCTTGCAGTGTTCCGGCATAGACCGAAGTGTTTCCGGTGTAGGAATTGCTTGCGTGTAGCCGCAGCGTGCCTTCTCCCTGTTTGCCGAGTCCGCCGGGGCCGGAAAGCTGGCCGGCGAGTATGCCGTAGTGGCCGGCGGTATTGACTTTGGCGTCTCCGCCGATTCCGGTCAACGTCATCGGCAAGCTGACGGAAAGGTTCTGGTTAGCCTGCAAGGTTCCGCCGCCGAAGTTGAACGTTGCCGATCCGGCCGTCTTGATGGTCGAGAGAATCAACGTTCCGCCGTTGAGATTATACGTGCCGCTGCTGCCTGATTTATGACCGAGATATAGTATGCCGCCTTCAGAGCTGTTAGGATAGGATAGAATGGCAGTGCCGCCAGACTGATTGAAGGTTCCAGTTCCCGCGTATCCGACGTATAAGTACTTGCCCGATATTATGCCGTTGCCGCTGAGGTTGTATGTGCCATTGTCCGCGGCGTTGTTGCCAAGGCGGATGGACTGCGAGGAGTTGCTTCCGCCGGTTTGGGTAAACACCCCCGTTCCTCCACTGCCGACATAGTGCTTATAGGCGTTCAAATTGCCGCCGCTTATGCTGGAACCTGTGTCGTTGGTGGTCAGCGTGCCGTAGCCGAGCGCGATCGAGCCTTCCGATAGCGTAAGCCCGCCGCTGAGGTTGATGCCTTTGTTCCACGTCGAGGAGGCGGCGATCGTTCCTTGGCAAACCACCGGATCGACGATCATGCCTCTTCCGCCGAAGCCCTTCCCTGCCGGCACGGTTAGGGTGGTTCCGGCGACGTGTGTCATGCCCGCGTTGCTGTATTCGGCGAAGCAGGCCTCGGGATCGAAGCCGGGAGAAATAATCAGCAGAGAGTTGTTGTCGAGGGTAAGCGAGGCCGACGCGACGTTCTGCAACACGCCCTTGGAGAAATCGACGATCGAGTTGGCCGCGACGATGTTGCCCGGACCGTAGCAGCAATCGAAGGTCCCTTTGTTTTCGAGTCCGCTGTTGATCTGCAAGGTGCCGCCGCTGAGCCGGTACTCGCCGAGAACGCCGACGGAGAGAAAGCCGGTCGTGTTCGTGCCGCCGGACTGCTGGAACAGCGCCGTGGCCCCTGAATAACATCCGACATACTCGTCGGAAGCCGAGAATTGGGCGTTATCGCTGAGGTTGAAAGTGCCGTTGGCGCCGGCACTCTTGCCAATATAAAGATCATTGGAGACGGAAGCGACTCCCGAACCACTCAGGTTGTACGTTCCGTCTCCCCGTGCGCCAACTGCTAGATTTACAGATATGTTATTGTGTCCGCCGGATTGATTGAAGACCCCCGTGCCGGACGAACCGATGGTTACCGATTCGTCAACATTTAACTCACCTGTTCCGCCAAGGTTGTATGTTCCGCTGCCGCCAGAGCGTACGCCAACCGCGAGACCGCCTTCAGAGATGGTGTTAGTGCCGCCGGATTGCGTGAATATTCCCGTACCGTAGTAGCCTACATAACATTGGTATCTAGCCGACAAGCTGCCGCCACTGAGGTCATACGTGCCGTTGCCGCCGGAGGCTCTGCCAAGGCAAAGTCTACCTTGAACCCGATTGGTTCCATCAGTCTGGGTAAATGTTCCCGTGCAAGGCGTATAGGTGTCCGTGTTACGTGAACCGATGTATAAATCATAACATGTCAACAAAGAATCTGTTCCACTCAAATTGTAGGTTCCATTGCTGCCGGAATCGTAGCCTGTATAAAGTCTTCCGCCGACTTGGTTCGTCCCGTTCGAGTGCGTGAATGTCCCAACACCCGCGTAACCCACGAATTGGGAATCTTCCGACCAGAGCGAGCCGCCGGTCAATTCGACCGCGCCGGAGTTGGCCGAACCTGCGTCGCCGAGATAAAGATATTCACAGACTGCGCCAGTTTGATTTATAATTGCGGTTCCGCCGTTGTATATGTAGGCACGGTCAGAATTGTAAATCGGGCATTTTGCCAGGCTCCAGTTGCTCACGTCGAACCAATCGCCGGTCGTACCAATCCAATAGTTATCGCTGGCATGGGCAACCGCGGCGGGTCCGAAAAGCAGCAGACAAAGGACGCATGGTATTATTGTGCAACGGTGCGACATAGTGATTGTACCTTTCTGAAAGTGGTTGTTCTTTTTGGAGTGTAATTGGTTGGGGTAAGCCTGCTTTATTGATGTTTGCGTAAAAAAACGACCGAGGTATCGCCGTCGTAGGACGTAGCCCGAAATAGCGACGGCCGCGAAACCGAGCAAGGCTATTGTGGAAGGCTCTGGCACGGCGCCTATCAGCACGTCGTTGCCGCCGGTGAGAGCGCCGGTTTCCGCATCCGCGCCGTAGAATAGCCACCACTGCCTGCCGTCGTATTCGCCCAGCGACGAGCCGTTGGCGTAGTTGCTGAACGTGCCGTTCAGCGAGCCGGCCGTGTCGTTTTCGACGATCCACAGTTGCGTTTCGTCGGTCGAGCCGGCGAAATCCGTCCAGTCGAGCGAAAGCGTCCCGCCGAGCGTGGCGTCGTAGTCGCTCGAGCCGCTGAGCAACACCTGATCGTAACCCGAGCCCGGCTCCGTGCCGGCCAACTCGATCTGAAGCTCGCCGAGCATGTTGTAGTCGCCGGCGACGGTTTGGATTGCGGTCGAGTTGCCCGGCGAGTGGATGCCGTCGATGGTGACGTTGCCGAAAACCTTTCCGCGGCCGGTGAGCATTTGCCCAGCCGCCAGATGGTATCCGCCGGAGACAGCGGAGACGTCGAACGTGGCCCCGGCGACAACGTTGACTACGTTGCTGGCCAACGAGGCCGAACCATCCAGCTTGAGTGTTCCGGCGCCGACCATCGTCGCGCCGAAATATGTGTTTGCCTCGGAAAGCGTCAAGGTGCCGTAACCTGTTTTGGTCAAGCTGCCGCTGCCGCCGAGGATGCCGGAATAGATGGTCGAGGAGTTGGTCCTTCCCACGACCAAGTCAACGGGATTGCCGTCCACGTTGATCAGATTCAGGTTTTGGTTTCCTTGCAAGCCGCCAATGTTGGCCGAAGTCAGGGAGCCGAAGCTGAGCGATCCGCCGTAGCCGTTGTAATCGAGCGTGCTGTTTTGCATTGCATTGGCGTGGGCCAGTACAAGCGTGCCGTCGCTGATTGTCGTGTTGCCGGTGTAGACGTTGATCGCCGACAAGGTAAGGCTGTTGCCGCCGAGCTTGTTCAGCCCTCCTGAGCCGCCGATATGGCCGGAGAACGTTACCGCATGTCCGTTTGTATCGACGTTTGCATTGCCGCCGTCGCCGGTAAGAGTCATTGGGATGGCGATGTTGGCATCGGTGGACAATTTCAGCTTACCGCCGCCGAAATTGAACGTAGCAGTAGTATAAGAGGCAGTTATCGACGAAGCGACAAGCGTCCCACCGTTGAGTTCGTATACGGCGATTTTGCCAAGCAAGATATCGGTGGTGGTGTTTGTACCGCCGGTTTGACGAAATATGGCGGTGGATTCATATTCGTTTCCGAGATATTGCGCGGGAGTGAATAACTGGCCACCGCTGAGGATATATATTCCGTCGGCGTCGTAAGCACAATGGGAGTGGCGACCTATATGCAATGCGTTTGAAATGTTGCACGTGCCGCTGGATTGCACAAACGTGCCAAGGCCGTCTCTGCCTAGAAGGATGGTTTCTGCCGACACTTGTCCGGTTCCGCTAAGATTGTAAGTTCCGGTATTGCCGTAACCGACATATAATTTTTCTGTTTGGTTGGTTCCGCCGGAATGATTAAAATCTCCCGTGCCATGCCCGGCAACCCGTTCTTCATCGGCCAACAAATGACCGCCGCTAAGATTGTATGTTCCATTGTTGTAAGTATTATCCCCGCCGGCCCCGAGAGATAAGGTTTCTTTGACATCATTCGTGCCGCCAGTTTGTGTGAACGTTCCGGTGCCGTAGATTCCGAGGTAGATCGATTTATTGACTTGCAGCACGGAACTCGTTCCACTCAAGTCATAGGTTCCACTAACGTCCTTCCGGTATCCCAAGCTGAGCGCGTATGCGGCATTGGTGCCGCCCGATTGCACAAAAGCACCAGTTCCCGAGTAACCGACACGCTGTGTGGAACCCGTTGAAAGGGAGCCACCGGTCATGTTGACCGCGCCAGAGATGCCGTCGTAACCGAGATAAAGGTAGTAGCTCGTTTCGCCTGGTTGCGTAATGACCGCTGTTCCTCCGTTGCGGATATAGGCATAATCGCTGTAGGTTGGCTCGGTTCCGCCCCAGTTGGCTGGCGTTGACCAATCGCCGGTGTCGCCGGTCCAGTAACGATCGGCTGCTTGGGACGCCGGAGCGAGTCCGAGAAACAAACAAATACCGCAAAATACTATTGTGCAACGGCGTAACATGGTGATGGTGCCTTTCGTGAATTAGTGGTTTCTGATTTCAGACCCCGATCGGTGACCAGAGTCGCCGCCAAAGCGTTCCTGATTACGCAAGGTATAGGTTCCGCTTCCTCCGACGCAGGGCGTTGGCCGACAGGGCGATGGCCGCAATGCCGATGAGCACCAGCGTCGATGGCTCGGGCACGGCGCCGATCAACACGTCGTTGCCGCCGCTTAAATCCCCGGACGCGGCGTCGGCCCCGTACCAAATCCACCATTGGCGGTCGTCGTGGACGCCCAGCGACGAGCCGTTGGCGTAGTCGTCGAACTCGCCAGTGAGGGTTCCATTAGTGTCGTTTTGGACGATCCATAGTTGGGTCTCTTCCGACGAGTCGGCGAAACCGGTCCAATCGAGCGAAAGCGTCCCGTCAAGCGTGGCGTTGTAGTCGCCCGAGCCGCTTAGCAGCACCTGGTCGTAGTCCGCGCCCGAGGCCGTGCCGGCCAATTCGATCTGGAGTTCGCCGAGCATGTTGTAGTCGCCCTGGATGGTCTGGATGCCGGGCGAGCCGCCGGGGGCATGAACGCCGTTGACAGTGAGGTTGCCGAGCACGGTGCCGGTTCCGGCGAGCGTCTGTCCGGCGGCGAGATTGAAGCCGCCGGAGACCTCCGCAACGTCGAACGTCGCCCCATCGGCCACGTCGATCTCGCCGCTGGCCAGCGACGCCGCGCTACCCAGCTTAAGCGTTCCAGTGTTGATGGCCGTCGGGCCGGTGTAGCCGTTGGCGGCCGAGAGGGTCAGAGTTCCGGTGCCCAGTTTATTAAGTCCGCCCGTGCCGGAAAGCTGTCCGGCGAGCGTGACCGCGTAACCGTTGGTGTTGACGTTCGCATCGCCGTCGGTGCCGGTCAGCGTCATGGGTAGCGAGGTATTCAGGGCACCGCTTGCCTTTAGCGTTCCGCCGCCGAAATTGAATGTGGCAGCGCCCTCCCCTTGCATAATTGATGAGATGACGAGCGTTCCGCCGTTAAGGTTGTACGTTCCACTGCTGCCGAGGCCATATCCGAGGTGAAACTGCGATGTATTGACCTCGACCAAGCCGCCCGTCTGCGTAAACGTTCCCGTTCCATATCCGCCGATGCGCGAGTAAAAAGACCCAACCCAGAGTTTGCCACCACTGATTTCAAAGGTGCCGCTGCCTCCCTGGTTATTTCCGATCAAAATGCCCAGGTACGCGCAGTTGAGGCCGCCAGACTGTGTGAATGATCCGTAACCGCCGTCACCAATGATTTCAAATTTTCCGAGGCTCAACAAGCCATCTTGCAAATCGTACGTTCCGATACTGCCTTGGTTGCAGCCAAGACCCAGGCTATCGCGTATATAATGGTTGCCACCAGACTGTGTGAAATGTCCCGTGCCATCATAGCCAATGCGCCCATTGGCCATACCGCTTTGGTAGTCGGGAATGCCGATATTCAGTGTCCCTCCGCTCAGCGTGTAATTGCCGACGCCATTGGCGGAATAGCCCAATGTGAGCAAGTAGCCTGGGCGGTGGTATCCGTCGGATTGCGTGACCGTTCCTGAGCCCTGGTCACCGATATACTCGCTAAATAATATGAGTGATCCACCGGTGATATCGAGCGTACCCGCCTCACTAGCGGAAGAGCCAAGGTAAAGCCTCCGGCAAGTTTCATCTGTCAGGGTGATGCAAGCGGTCCCACCATTGTTGATGTAAGCATAGTCACCGGTGGTGGGCCTAATTTCGTCCCACCAGTTGGTCGCGTCAAACCAATTGCCGGTGTCGCCGACCCAGTAGCGATCGGCCGCTTGGGATCTCGAAACGAATCCGAAAAGCAGCAGGCAGGAAAGACAAAAAACCAAAATCATCGTGTAACGGTGTGACATTGTTCTGCTTCCTTCATTTTGAGGAATTGGTGATTTCAATCCGCAATCGGCGACTGAAGCCGCCTCCTATCAACCAAGCATTCGCGCATTTTCAACTTCAACGGATGGCCAAATGCCGAACGTATACAAAATGCCCGCCTAAAACAGGAGGAACAAGATGCACAAGATACACAAACTTATCAGTAGTATTTTATGATGTCAACCCCCCCGCGCGGCGGCCCAAAATTGACGGATTCCTAGCGGGGGCGGGGTAATGTTCCTCCGCATAGGAGTTTCTGATGAATGAATTGAAAACTTTCCGTGGATCGGTCGCAAGCGAAGTATCCTTGTCGCGGGCGTTTTTTGGATGATTCCAAACGCGACGCCGTGCGGCTGGTCGTCGAAGAAAAATGCATCTTCTCGGTTGCCACGACCATCGCCCCCCCTCCAGAAGTTTCCGGGGTATTCCGCGGGGAAAAACTATACACCCCACATAACTTAATGAACCGAGAGGCCGGATTTCGCAAACATTTAGACCCGTCTTCTACAGTGCGGTTTCGTATCTATTGTCCATACAACAAGTTGCGGCGACGCAAATGCAGCTTGGCGCCATGCGCCCATCGGCATAAGGGGGGTGGCCCTGTCTATCCCTCGGTTTTGTCTATGTATTCCGGGGTATTTTGGGTATTCCGGGTATTCCGGGGATACGAACCGATTTTGGCATTCTGGGAAGGATTCGGTAGATTCCCGGCATAAACCGGGCTGCTAAGGAACGAAGGGCGTGGTTGCCCGGAGAACCACGCCCTTCGCTACGCTCAGGGACGTGCCACTCTGCGCCTGCCACACAGCAATTGATACCCCACGATTAAAGCTGCGGCCTCTGCGTAAACTGTATCGCCCGGCTGCTGGTCATTTGGGAAAACAAGGGTAATTAAATAAACTCCTCCTTCCGCACAATCCGAATACTATCCCGCGGCACATTACTATCCCGGAGCATTCTTTGTGATTCGATTGTCGATAATCATACCCCTGTTGGGCGATGAAAAGCGGTTGGACGACACCTTGGTTTCCGTCCTCGAAAATCGTCCCAACAACTGCGAAATTATCGTCGTCCACAACGTACCGTACGACGACCCCTATCAATTGACCGGCGAGGTGCGGTTTGTCGAGGCCCCGCCCCGGGCGACGGCGGCCGAGTGCCTGAACCTTGGGCTTGCCGCCGGCCGGGCGCCGGTCGTCCACGTGCTCGCTTGCGGAGTGGAGGTATCGTCGGGTTGGGCCGACGCCGCCATCCGACACCTCGGCGATGCGGAAGTGGCGGCCGTCGCGGCCGTCGTCTTGTCCAACAACGACCCGCAAAAAGTGGTCTCGGCCGGTTTGGGATACAGGGCGGAAGGGATCGCCTGGAGACTCGGGCAGGCAGTGGAACCCGCCGAGTTGGACAAGTGTCGAGCCGAACTTTGCGGGCCGGACGCCTTGGCCGCATTCTACTGCCACTCGGCGTTGGAAGCGGTGGGAGGATTTTCCGACCAGGCGACCGATACGCTGATGGGGATCGACGCGGCGCTGGGGTTGCGGCGGCTGGGGTTTCGATGTGCGTTGGAGCCGGGGTGTTTCGTGCGGGTGGACGCCGACTTGGCGGACGAGAGGCCGGGTTTCCGGCACGGCCGCGATGCCGAGCGGCTCTTCTGGCGTTGGGCCTCGACCCACGGCTGGGCGCGTTCACTCCTCGGCCACGCCGCGTTGGCGGTCGGCGAATGCGCGCTCGGCTTCTGGCGGCCGCCCCACTTGGCGCAATTGGCCGGACGCGCCTGCGGAGTAATCCAGGCGGCGCTGACCAGCCGACGCGCGAGTCCGAACGGAACCCTATTCGCCGAGCCGACGTCGGCGATCGACGCAAATGCAAAACACCTTGCCGCCGCGCGCATCCGCGACCAGCGGCGCTTGTCCCGTGCGGCGTAAAGCGGCAAGTGGACCTTCTCTCAAATGACAAGTAGTGTGCCACTGCTGGCTTGTCCAGCAGTGCAGGCAGCACGGGTGGACAAGCCACCCGTGGCACCCTTCAGTTCAGCTTTAAAGAGTCACTAGACCGCTCGGACACCCGGCGATTCAACAAATGTTGCCCACATTCAACCGATCCGTATCACCTTGACGCCTCCACGTGTGAGAACTTCACCAGCCACGCCATGACGGTCACACGACGGGCTTCCTCCCTTGAGATAAGCACGTTTCGCACCGACAATCTCGGCGATTTCCAAAGCGTAGCGTGCGCCGTCGATGTGAAATCGCGTCACATCCTCTCCGGTTTCCGGGGCAATGATTCGCAATCCTTCATCGAGCACCTGAGCGCCCGTACCGTGGAGCATTTCGCCGGTTCTCGGCGTCGGCATCCCGCCAAGTTGCTCGGGACAGATCGGCACGATAACATATTTTTTCTGCAATCGCCTGATAAGTTCTTCTCGCTTCTTCGGTCTGCGTCCATGCCAACGGCAGGGAATGCCGAGCAGGCACGCACTGACCAAGACCGTCTCAGCCTGCTTGCCGCCATCGAAGAGGCGGCCTTGCTTCGGATCCGTTTTACGGGCCATGTTATTTCCCTTCCACGATCACTCTGCGCCAGAACCGATGTCGCCATCCCATGCAAAACGTCAATCCATTCAGCAAGGCTCGCTGCACTCGCCCACCATGCTTCTTTATCACGACATACATTGCCCAATTTCTTCGCATTCCCAAAACTTCACCTTTATTCCAGATGGTGATGTAACTTCAACCGGACACATCTGGAAGTCTCGGCCCTCCTGCGGGAGAAATGGCTTAGTTTTGGCCCACTGGCAAATGCCCCTCAACGATTTGTGTTGTGCAATTTCTTTCGTAAGCAGACTGTCGGGAACAAGAAAATACGTCTCCTCACTGATGCGAGGCGTTCCAACGAATCCGCGAACCACCATCCCGCATGACCAGCCGTCTACCGTCGGGGGAGTCTTCAGGTTGAATGCTTTGGCCACAAGCTCACCTGCACTAGCCGACAGCACCTTTTGGTACTTCGGCAACTGATTCCGCATCTTCTTCATGCAGGTTTTCTCGCCGTGAAGAACCTCCATGAAATCGCCGGTTGCGATCTTCCGGTATAATTCGGCAGCCATCACGTAGGATTCGTTCTGTGACCATACGAGCAAGTCGATGTCTCCTTCGATGCCATCAAGGTTGAACTTGAGCGAGTGGGTGGCCTCAAACCCGGCCTTCTTGGAAATGTCAACCAGTTCGCTGGCAAAGTGCGGTGCCAAATCGCGGTCAGTTGGACCATAGAGTTTTGGATATGTTCTTGCTACGTAGGCACAAAAGTTTCTTTCCCATGAGGAACTCGTCAGCATCCAAGGACTCGCGGCAAGCCGTCCATTGCCCAATGGCAGGAACGGAGTTATCGCAATGTCGGGAGTCTTCGACGAACGGTCGTAGGTATGAAGGTCTACCAGACGGCCGACGATCTGCTTTTCGATTCCCACACCGTCGGCGATCCAGTCAACCAGCGCATCTCGCGGTTTAATCAAGAGTTGGATCATCCCCACGTGTTTCTGGCCTGTTAAGCGACATGCCACCTCCCGATGGATCAGTGCCAACGTAAGAACAGCCTTCCAGAAAGTCCGCATTGTGAGAATCGGAATGCCATCAAAGCTCCAAGTGGACGGTAGCGACAACCCCTCTCTTAACAAGTTGTTCACGGGTGACAACAGATTGCGGCACGTCCCAAAATCAGGAAACCAATCTGTCATCTCCTGTGGTGTGAGCGACTCAAATCCCTGCGAAAGCCCCCTCACAATCTCTTGGAGCGCGTGGACAAAACCAGAAGAAGACGATCGACTCTTGAAATTGAGATGACTATCGAGCACATCGTATGCCTTCCACAACGGATTTGCCGTAAAATCAATGCGACATTCGTCGATTTGCACAATATCTACCAGTTTCTGGTGATACGAGGTGAATGCACCAAAGATACTCGTGTACTCTACGCCCCGCCGCAAGGCCGACAGGCATAGCTCAAAGAGCTTTGGATAGAAGACGTCGGGATAGCCACGAAATGGTTGAGATGGCGAGTTGCGACCCCACCGCAAAACGTGCATCAAGGCATATTTCATCTGGTTGATTGTGTGAGCATCGGCCCTTCGTACCACATAATCATAGGCAATCAGCAGATGTGTGGCCACCTTCTCCCAGCCTTCAGACTGTGGGAAGCATTGTGCGTAATCCGCATCAACTCTGTCCTCAATTTTCTTGATCGTGTCGTCAGCCATCGTGTGCTATTCCAGACTGGATGTTGGTGCATCAAAACACACAATTACACCATCCGATGTTTTCTTGCAAGCCAATCGGCGCAAACATTCGCTCATCTTCCAAACACAGGCCAATCTCCAGATCGGGCCGTTGTTGCCGAATGCACTCGATCAACTGCCGATAGACTCCCTCGCGCGTGGAGCGACTGAATCGAAGCCGACCATTGTCCGACTTGGCTGGCCTGAGGGGGACAGTCCCCGAAGCAGCGATGATATGACGTTCTCATTACAGAGTTTGAGAGCGTGTCTGCAAATAGCCGATGTAAGTCCCCATCCCCTTTGGACAAAGGTTGGGGGGGAGGGCTGTTCGGCAGGAAAACCCCGGATATTTACGGTGCGATTCGTGCCGCCCTCACCCCCGGCCCCTCTCCCAAAGGGAGAGGGGAGACATTCCTTAGTCGGCGTGGCGGGTCAGAAGTAGCGGTTCACGAAAATCTGGACCTCGGCGTCGAACATCCTCTCCCGGCCGTTCCGCAACGGCAGCACGCCGCCGATCTCCACCGTGGTCTTGGCGATCTCCGTGTGCAGCCCAATAGTGATATTGGGTACGTCGAGGCGATTGTCGAGATTGCCGAAGGTGACCGGGCCGTAGCGCCCCGCGCCGGTCAGCATCATCGAGTCCTGGAGCGTCGTGGCGTAGTGGAACTCGACCAGCATCGCCATCCCCTTCAGCCCCTTCGCGGCCGGATCGCGGAACAGCCAACGCCCCAGCGCCAGGTCCACGTACATCAAGTTCTGTTCGCAATATCTACCCAGCCGCGTGGAGTCGAGGTCCACGGCGTTGCCGTTGGCGGCGAGGTCCAGTTGCAGGAAGCCCTGATAGAAGTATTTCGAGTTTGGCGCGCCGAGGATGCCGATCCAGGGCGAAAGATAGACCGCGTCGTTGTGGACGGTGAAATCGGTTTCGTACACGGCGCCGGTGGTGTCGCTGCCGGTGGGCATCTCGATGCCCAGCCCGGCGGCGACGGCCGAATACTCCGTCGTGTAGAGCAGCCGTTTCAGCGTGATCTTCAAGTTGCCGATATGTTCGCTCCCAACTGTGGCGCCCGGCGCTGAAATCTGGTATGCGCCGGTGAACGGCATCCGCAGCTCGACCGACCAGAGGCCGTCGCGGAAGGTCTTTTCCAGCCCGAAGGTGTAACGGTCGAGGCTGGCGGTTTCTCCGGGTCCAAAGGTGACCGGGTTGGCCAGCAGGGCGTTTTGGAAGTGGTTGTACATGAAGAAGACTCGGTCGGTGGGGAAGGCCTTGTTGTTGTCGGCGATCCTCATCCGCCCACCGCCGCCGGCAGGGGGAAGATCAATGACGGTGTACCGGCCCGGTTGCTCGCCGTCGTAATACCCCAGCCCGCCGCCTCGGGAAAACGAATCGCCGAAAATGTTCGGCACGCTGGCCAAGCGGACTATCGGCGTGCGTGCGGCCGACCGCTGCGACGATCCGGATTGGCTCAGCAACGTGGGTTGCCGGTCGCGTCGTGCGGGAGGCGTCGCTGGCCCTTCATCCCGTTGGGCAAAAGCCCACTCCTCCGGCGAGTCCCAATCCTGATCCAGTCCCCAATCGGTTTCCTGCCCGACGGCAGGCCGGATCATGGGTAGGAAATAAGCGCCCGCGAAAATCAGTATGAATGCAACTAGTGGACCGACCGACCTAAAATGACGGGTGCCACGGTTGGCTTGTCCAACCGTGTTTCTGGCACTGCTGGACAAGCCAGCAGTGGCACCCAACATGTCATACGAACTCGGTCGGTCCACTAGACGATGGCCTTGTGCGCGCGGCATGATATTCTCTCTGTGCGAAAATGCCCCGAATATACTGATTGAATCGGTTTGGCCGGTGGCAGGGGATGAGCCGGCTTGGAGGGGGTCCGGCTGGAGCGTCTGCGGGCAATGGACAATGTCGAATGAGTGGGGTGGACAGCAAAACGATTCCGGTTATATCCGCACATAACAGCCCGTTGGAAAAGTCGGATTTGGGAGTTTGGGTGCCACTGCTGGCTTGCCCAGCAGTGTTTTTCCGGGAGTTTTCCCCATGCACTGCTGGACAAGCCAGCAGTGGCACCCTTTTTCACGGGCCCCTAATCGGCGGACAGGGAGAATCACGCCCGATCCTTGTTCGCTCCAACGGGCGTACAGGTTCTAGCGGGAAAGCGGACGTACGTTCGCCCGCTGTTTCGTTCCCGCTCCTTCAAATCGCGATAGATTGCATCCAAGTCGTAATTGAACTTAGCGGCATGTTCACTGCGAATCCGCCATATTTCGGCGACGATCGGATCATCCTTCATCGGCGTCATCCTCCAACAATTCTTCCGGGGTGCAAAAACTAGCTGCGTCGCCTCTCAAGATGCTTTTATGCAAGCGCGGGTGGCCCCGCTTCGCTTAACCCACCCTACACAACCGCTCACTCCTTCTGCTTCGCATAAAAGCAATCCGGGCAGCAGTTGGGCATCCCCGAGCGGATGTTCTCGATCACGTGGTGCAACCGCCGGCGGTTGCCCACGAACACGTCGACCGAGGGATCGCTCTGGGCCATCAGAGTATCGGCGAACCGAAAAGCGTCTTCCAGCGCGAAGTCGTTCATGGCGTCGTAGACGCAGCCATGCTCCTCGCACTTTTCAAGCAACCCGACTTTCAAGGCGATGTCCATCGCCACCACACGCTTGCCATCCTGCTCCGTCCCGATTTCTTTCGTCGTATCCATGATCTTCATCCTCCACGTAAGATAAGGGTGATTCTGAAGTCTGGAAAAAGAATGTCAGATAGGATGTCGATTTTCTCCTTGGCTCGATTTCCTCCCATGATGCGTCGCTACGACACCCCCTGTCCGGCGACTTCCAATACCCGCTATCATAGCAGAGTCGACGGGAGAAATCAACTCCCACTGGGGACTGAGCGTTTCGCTAATTTGTAGGGTGCGCGAAACGCGCCTTCGTCGCCGGCGGGGCGTCGTACACACCCTTCGGGACCGCTAGCGGCCGTGTTACAATGCGTTTTATGGTGAACACCGCGATTTCCTCCTGCCGACGAGTCTGGATCAACGCCCGGCCGGCCACTATCGACCCCGCCGTGGCCGCGCCCTACGGCGAACTGGCGGAACACGCGATTGGTGTGTGCGACGGAAAGATCGCCGCAATCGTGCCGATCGGCGAGTTGCCCGAAAACCTCGGCGCCGCGGAAGTGATCGACGCCCGCGGCGCCTGGATTACGCCGGGCCTGGTCGATTGTCACACGCATTTGGTCTACGGCGGCAACCGCTCCCGCGAGATCGAGCAGCGCCGTTCGGGCGTATCCTACGAAGAGATTGCCCGGCAGGGCGGCGGAATCCTTTCGACCGTCCACGCCACACGCGCGATGAGCGAGTCGCAATTGCTCGATGCCTCGCTGCCGCGACTGACGGCATTGGCCGACGAAGGCGTCACGACGGTCGAGATCAAGTCCGGCTACGGGCTGACGACGGCCGACGAACTGAAGATGCTGCGGGTCGCCCGACGGATGGCCGAGTATATGCCGATAAACGTCTCGACGACGCTATTGGCCGCGCACGCCCTGCCGCCGGAGTTTCAGGGTCGGGCGGACGATTACATCTCGCTGGTCTGCGACGAGATCATTCCGGCCGCAACCGCCGAGGGGTTGGCCGACGCGGTGGACGTGTTCTGCGAGCGGATCGCCTTCTCGCCGGCCCAGTGCGAGCGGGTTTTCGAGGCCGCCCAGCGTCACGGCCTGCCGGTGAAGGGACACGTCGAGCAGCTTTCCAACTTGGGCGGGGCACGGCTGGCCGCTCGATTCGCCGCGCTGTCGGTCGATCACCTGGAATATCTCAGCGCGGCGGACGTTCAGGCGCTGGCCCGCTCCGGCACGGCGGCGGTGTTGTTGCCCGGCGCGTTTTACTTTCTCGGCGAGACGCAAAAGCCGCCGGTGGCCGAGTTGCGTGCGGCCGGCGTGCCGATGGCCGTCTCTACCGACCTGAACCCCGGCACCTCGCCGCTGGCTTCGCTACGGTTGATGCTCAACATGGCCTGCACGCTGTTCGGTCTGACGCCGGAAGAAGCGCTCGTCGGTGCGACCCGCGCGGCGGCCCAAGCCTTGGGCATGGCCGATCGCATCGGAACGCTGACGGTCGGCCGACAGGCCGATTTCCTCGTCTGGGACATCGGTCATCCGTCCGAGTTGGTCTGCGAGTTCGGCGTCCCCCGGCTGCGGCAACGGGTGTTCCGCGGGTCGTAAATGTTCTTATAATGATGAACTCGACTTACATGTAAGAAGCAAGTCTCCCATGTCCACATCACTCCGCAACGATCCTTCCCGAATCATTCGCGCCCCGCGCGGCACGGAACGCACCGCCAAAAGCTGGCTCACCGAGGCGGCCATGCGAATGTTGATGAACAACCTCGACCCGGAGGTGGCCGAGCAGCCTGCGGAACTGGTGGTCTACGGCGGCATGGGCCGGGCGGCACGCGACTGGCAGTGCTTCGACAAAATCGTCGAAACCCTCAAACGATTGGAAGACGACGAGACGCTGCTGGTCCAGTCGGGCAAACCGGTCGGCGTGTTCAAAACCCACCCCGACGCACCCCGAGTGTTGATCGCCAACTCGAACCTCGTCCCGCATTGGGCCACCTGGGAACACTTCCACGAACTCGACCGGCGCGGGCTGATGATGTACGGCCAGATGACCGCCGGTTCCTGGATTTACATCGGCACGCAGGGGATCATCCAGGGGACGTATGAAACGTTTGTCGAGGCGGGCAGAAAACACTTCGGCGGAGAGTTGGCCGGACGATGGATTCTCACCGGAGGGCTGGGCGGCATGGGCGGCGCGCAACCGCTGGCCGCCACCATGGCCGGCGCCGCGATGCTGGCCGTCGAATGCGACCCGACGCGGATCCAGCGACGACTGCAAGCCGGATACCTCGACCGCAAGGCCGACTCGCTCGACGAGGCGCTCGAGATTATCCACGATGGGGTGGCACGGGCATCCTGCCCGTGTGGCGAAGAACGTCGCGCCGTTTCGGTCGGACTGCTGGGCAACTGCGCCGAGGTGCTTCCTGAAATTGTTCGCCGCGGCGTAACGCCCGATCTGTTGACCGATCAGACCAGCGCCCACGATCCACTGAACGGCTACCTGCCGGCCGGCTGGACGCTGGAGCAGGCCGCCGGGGCGCGGCAATCCGATCCCGAGTCGGTTGCCCGTGCCGCCCGGCAGTCGATTGCCGTCCACGTCCGCGCCATGCTCGAACTGCAAGCGCGGGGGGCGATCACCTTCGACTACGGCAACAACATCCGACAGGTGGCCAAGGACGAGGGCGTCGAGGATGCCTTTGCGTTCCCCGGTTTCGTGCCGGCCTTCATCCGACCGCTGTTTTGCCGCGGCGTCGGTCCGTTCCGCTGGGTCGCGCTCTCGGGCGAGCCGGAAGACATCTACCGCACCGACGCGAAGGTCAAGGAACTGATGCCGGACGACCCGCATTTGCATCGCTGGCTGGACATGGCCCGGGAAAGGATCAAGTTCCAGGGGCTTCCGTCGCGGATTTGCTGGATCGGTTTGAAGGACCGTGCCCGGCTCGGACTGGCGTTCAACGAGATGGTGGCTAGCGGCGAAGTGCAGGCGCCGATCGTTATCGGCCGCGACCACCTCGATTCCGGCTCGGTGGCCAGCCCGAACCGCGAAACGGAAGGGATGCGCGACGGCTCGGACGCGGTCTCCGACTGGCCGCTGTTGAACGCCATGTTGAGCACGGCCGGCGGGGCCACTTGGGTCAGCTTCCATCACGGCGGCGGGGTCGGCGTCGGCTTCAGCCAGCACGCCGGATTGGTCATCGTGGCCGACGGCAGCGAGGCGGCCGCGCGACGGTTGGCCCGCGTGTTGTGGAACGATCCCGGCAGCGGAGTGATGCGCCACGCCGACGCGGGGTACGAAGAGGCGATTGAGTGTGCGAAGGAAAACGGGCTGGATTTGCCGATGATCTCTTGACTGTATTGCGATATGCAATACAATTAACAATAGAGATTCCGTTTAGCCGGCGTCCAAGCCGGGATATTTGCGGTTGCAAGCTGAGCAAGGAGTTCACGCCATGAAAACAAACCCTGCGTCCGTCAAATCCAGCAGCGCCACCAGCTCGCTGATGGTCCGCCTTGATGCCGAAAGCAAAAAATGTCTAGCCGAGGCGGCTGGCTTGCGTCACATCAGCGTGAGCGATTACGTTCGTACGGTGACCGTTCCACAGGCACGACGAGAGATTCGTGCCGCTCGGGAAGAAGTCATTTCGCTTACCCCCGAAGAACAACTTGCCTTCTGGAACGCACTAAATGAAACGCCCAAGCTCACAGCCGCGCAACGGCGTCTGGGAGCGATCATGCGGGGCGAGGCATGAATCCGATCCGGTTTCCTCTTGACTGTCGTTTGAAGAGGCTTTGCCGTGGACATCCGCGGCGAAAGTTCCGTTGCGGCCAGCCTCTTGTCGATCGTTGGCTGGCTACGCAGGCACTGCAACACCAAGAGAAACATTTATCCGTGACCAAGGTACTGCTCGATTCAGAGGAGTCCATTGCCGGCTACTATACTTTGGCCGCTGGACAGGTCGATTTCAGTGACCTCCCGCACGAAGCAGTCAGACATTTGCCGCGCTGCAGCCTGCCCGTGGTAGTGCTGGCTTGGCTAGGCGTGAGTTCATCACGGCAACGGCAGGGGATTGGAGGACGGCTTCTGTCGCAAGCTTTGCGGGACTGCTGGGGAGTTGGCAAATCGCTCGCCTTCGTCGCAGTGATTATCGACTGCCTCGACGACTCCTCGAAAAAATTCTATCAACGCTGGGGATTCAAGGAGGTTCCCGGCCGCCCCCACCGGTTGTATCTCAGCACAAAGCGCTTGACCGCAATGATGGGCGATAGGGCAGGAGCCTCGTGAACGAGGCTGACAAATCCAATCGAAAATGAGATAATGGGGTGAGTTGTTGCCCCGTTTACCCGACGTAAACGTCGGGCCTAACACCGCCTGCGGCGGACAAGGGCCATGAATGGCCCAAAATGACATTACCATGGACGAGCAGTTTACAAATGCTTTCGTTGCGTACCTTGCTGGGAACAAGGGTCCAGAAGGACGACCCGCCGAATATGGAATTACCGCATCAGGTAACGAGTCTACCGGTGTGATAAAGCTGACACTCGTTTTCAAGCGAGGGATTCGCTATTGTTGTGCCGAGTGGGGTTGCCACATCGGTATAACTCAATCCAACGATTGGGGCAAGCTTAGGCGATTCTTGACTGAGTCGAGAATTGAAATCCCCACAAAAATATTATTGCATCTGAAAGTGGTGATTGAAGGGGGTGCGTTGCTTGTAAGCAATAGTAGCATCTGCACGCCGTTAGAATCGCCTGGATATGAATACGAGGAAACTCTCTATGAAGTTTAGCGGCCATCGGCACGACGGCCACGCGGAACAAGCCGCCGTGCCGGCGGCCGCTAAACAAAACACGGCGATGGATATTGGAATGAAACTGATATTGACTCCCGGAAAACTTACCCTCTCCGACCTCCGCCGCATTTGGCGCGAGCCGGTGGAAATTGAACTCGTGTCGAAGTGTCACGCCGCCATCGACGCGGCGGTGGAGACCGTGGCGCGGGTTATCGCCGAAGGACGAACCGTCTACGGTGTGAACACCGGGTTCGGACTGCTGGCGCAAAAACGCATCTCGCCGGAAGAATTAGAGTTGTTGCAGCGGAGCATCGTGCTATCGCACGCCGCGGGGGTCGGACCGATGATGAGCGAGGCGCAGACGCGGCTGTTGATGACGCTGAAGGTCAACAGCCTGGCACTGGGCCGCTCGGGTATCCGACGGGCAGTGATCGACTCGCTGGTGCGGTTGCTCCAGGCGGAAGTCTATCCGTGCATCCCGCAAAAAGGCTCTTGCGGGGCCTCCGGCGACCTGGCCCCGCTGGCCCACATGTCGCTGGTGCTGTTGGGCGAAGGCGAGGCCCTGCACCAAGGCCGGCGCATTTTTGGAGGAGAAGGACTAAAGATCGCCGGTCTCGAACCGATCGCGCTCGCCCCGAAGGAAGGACTCGCACTGCTTAACGGTACGCAATTTTCGACCGCGCTGGCGCTCGAAGGGCTGTTTCGGGCCGAGAACTTGTTCGCCGCGGCAATGGTTGCCGGGGCCACGTCGGTCGAGGCCGCGCTGGGAAGCCGCGTACCGTTCGACGCCCGGCTGCACGCCGTCCGCGGCCAAACCGGACAGATCGACGCGGCCGCCGCATATCGCCATTTGCTGGACGAACAAAGCGAGATCGGCCAGTCGCACACCCACTGCGAAAAGGTGCAAGACCCATATTCCTTGCGCTGCCAGCCGCAGGTGATGGGCGCGTGTCTGACGCAAATCCGCCAGACCGCCCAGGTGCTGGCCGTCGAGGCGAACGCCGTTTCGGACAACCCGGTGGTCTTCGCCGAGGACAACGAAATCCTCTCGGGCGGCAACTTCCACGCCGAGCCGGTGGCGATGGCCGCCGACAATCTGGCGCTGGCCATCGCCGAGATCGGGGCGCTTTCGGAGCGGCGGATCGCGCTGCTGATCGACGCGAACCTGTCGAAGCTGCCGCCGTTTCTGGTCGAGAACGGGGGGCTGAACTCCGGCTTCATGATCGCACAGGTGACCGCCGCGGCGTTGGCCAGCGAGAACAAGATGCTTGCCCATCCGGCGTCGGTGGACAGCATGCCGACCTCGGCGAACCAGGAAGACCACGTTTCGATGTCGGCGCTGGCCGCTCGGCGATTGGGCGAGATGGCCTCGAACACGGCCGGCATCGTGGCCGTCGAGTTGTTGGCGGCTACACAAGGATTGGATTTCCGCGCCCCGCTGAAAACCTCTTCCCGGCTGGAGGAGGCCAAGGCGTTGTTGCGCGGCAAGGTTGCGTTTTACGACCGCGACCGTTGGTTTTCGCCCGACATCGAAGCGGCGCAAGACCTGATCGAAAGTTCCGCCTACGACGGATTTTTGTCGCCGGGCACCCTGCCGTCGCTCGGCTGATGACGTGGGAGAAAAGTAGGGTGGGTCAAGCGCAGCGCAGCCCCACCATGATTTCTCCGCTGTTGGCGGGTCCGCGCTGCGCTTGACCCACCCTAC
>JAUWNG010000012.1 GCA_030612765.1 Planctomycetota bacterium | reverse complement strand
TGGCACGTCCCTGAGCAAAGCGAAGGGCGTGGCTGGCCGTTGGACCACGCCCTTCGCTTCGCTCAGGGACGTGCCACCCAGCAGTCCCCCCAGCCGCAGGGGAGGGGCTTGCACCAAGGGTGAAATCGGACAAAAATAAACTGCGAAAGATCGGCTTTGGCAATAGTTCCAGGAAAAGGAGATTAACGATGCCCGAAGTATCCGTGTTGTTCGGCAAGGAAGGTACTCACAGAGGAGAATCCGTTCAGGTAAAAATCGAATCAGAGACTAATTTCCAGTGTATGCCTAACGATGGTCGCGTGACGCCCGAAATGGTTAAACAGATTTCGGACAACCTACGTATCGGCAAGGTGTGCGGCCAAGTCGATGGGCAGGAATGGCATCGGGAGGATGCTTAGCCTGTCGTACTGGTTGGGGTTCAAAACGGGGACGCAGCTAGTTTTAGTACACCATCTTGCCAATACTAACTGCGTCCCCGTTTCAAAAATTCAACGTGATGGGATTTTCTGTTTGTGTTTCGATTTTAGGGCAACGGATTGCCCATAACTCAAATGAGGAGCCGGTAAAATGTTTCGTCTGAAAAACCTTCTGGCCGTGTCGGTGGTGCTGTTTGTTGTAGGACAAGCAATAGGACAAGCAAAAGGAGAAATTGTTTTCCAGCATACGGGAAACACTGTTCCGACCAACGAAGGCTGGACGCAAGAAGCTCACGGCGTCGGCGTCGAAGTCGGCCCCGTCAACAACGACTTGGAACAAGGGATTAACGCTTGGTATGTTGATGACAATTCCACTGAGGTTCACTCGACCCTCATCTATCGGCAAACGCCGACCGACGCACAAATAGCTGACGCCAACACCTTCGGCTGGAAGCTCAGCACTCGATTGCGAGTGGTTGATGTAGATCGCCCAGCAAACTTCACTGTGGGCGCAAGATATTCCAACGGAGCCAGACGTTATGGTGTCATCTTCGGTTCAGACGAAGACGGAGACCCAATTGTCATTTTGGCGAAAGGCGCGACGGACGAGAGATTGGCGTGGGGTCCGAGCTATACCGTCGAAGGCGCAGGAAGCACTTACCATCTTTACGAACTTGTATTCGATCCCGGGGCGGGCTCTGCTGATCTCTTTGTGGATGGCACCCAGCGTCTTAGCGGGTATATGGGTGTAAGCGCGGACACCAAACGTGTGTTTTTTGGCAGCGCGAACTCTTACACCACCGGCCACGGAAACTACAATCTGGTGCAATGGGAAATCGTTCCCGAACCGTCCGCCCTCGTCCTGTTGGGCATGGGTGCCGTTGCTCTCCTTGCCTACACTTGGCGAAAACGCCGAAGCTAGCAGCCACAGGGAGATTTGGGTGCCCCCAAGTATACCAAGTGTATGCGCCTGTCCCCTTTATCACTCCTTTTCGAGCCCATCCGCAAAACCAGCTTTCTATGCCGTCTCGCTAGACCAGGGGGTTGACTTGTGGTTGGGAGTGGAGCAGGATCAAGGAACCGGGAGAAATTGCCATGACACGCACCGTTTCCACACTCACTGAGCTTCTCGTGGCCCTGTCGATCGTAGCCGCCGGCTGCTCGCGGGGACCGTCGGAAGAAACAGTTGCGCTGCCATGACTTACAGGTGTAATGGAGTAATTCGAGAAACGGGAGCGGAAACGGCCATCGCCGTAGAAGCCCATGATTCCGAAGAAGCGATCCGTATCGCTAACGATCATGGCGTTTTGGTGGAATCGGCAGTACCAGACGCACGGGTCATATCCTGCCCCTTCTGCTATACGATCTTACCCGGCCATGTTCCGATGGTAGGACAAACCGTAATCTGCAAAAGATGTTGCGCTCAAGTAACGATGCCCGACACCACGGGACGTACAACAAACGCCGCGATAGGTCAAACTATCATGGCCTTTATCGGCGTGATTCTCGGTTTGTTTTTGCTGGCGCGCGGCTGCGCTTTTTGGGAAATAGGCAAACACTTGTAGGAGACCATTCCATGATACCTTCATTACCCGAGTACGCCGATTGGTTTGCGAGAAGGAGAACCGGAAATACCATTGCCAAATTACTCGTCATGCTGCTGATCGTCGGACTGACTTCGGGCACGAAAGCATTTGGAGCCAGAATGGAAGCTGCAATCGGTGGTTCCTCCGGTTCGCTGCCATGCGGAACGACAGTGGTTGAGGTCTGGAAAACAGGCACCACCAACGGAGAAATCGTCGTTGAGTTTCGTTATCATTATGGACCTAGACATGTAGCGAAACGGGTATTGCTAAAAGGCGTCGATACAACGTTCGTCGCTGATGAATACAGTTTTTCATCAAATGAAGCATGGCAAGTCACAGGCAAGCAGACATATACAACAATCAAGGGTGTCGAGAGGTCCATTCTTGTCGCCGAACGCGCTCTAAACCAAGTCAAAAGAAACGCTCCTCCTTTTGGTAGTTGTGTATCCACCGACACCGACAAGGTTTATGCCAAATGGCTCCCAAGCTCTCAAATAATCCAAATTCTCAACGATAAAGAAATGCTGGCGCGGATGTATGTCAGCACCGGCCTTACCGACATCAGATGGGACGGCAATAAAACCGTCATCAGACGGGGCGGCAATAAAACCGTATTGCTGCGCGGCGTAGACACCACGGCGCTAACAGAAGATTCGCGGTCTCTGCTTTCCGGAAAAGTTCCTTGCTATTCACAATTCCCAATCTCCGGCACGTATAGATACAAGAGCACCAATGGGACAATGCAAACGGTTTTTGTCGCCGACAACGTGGAACGCATACGTAAAGCCGACATAGAAGACGCGGAACGCATAGATAGAGCCGACAAAGCGCACATGGAAGCCAAGGCATTGGAAAAACTGGAAGAACAGATAAAACGTTTCAACGAACGCCAAAACGAACGCCAAAGGGTTGAAGCGTTGGAGAAAAAACGTCAAAAAAGATTGAAGGCAATTGAAGCCGAAAAGGCATTATGGCGCATGTGGAAGAGCAAAAATGGCGTTGTTTTATTCTGGGCGCGATTCAACGGCGGCATAATCAATGGCAACGTCATGCTGAAAAAAAGGGACGGCACTAGGCGATATATTCCGCTGAAAGAACTATCCGCGAAAGATCAGGAGTGGATTATGAAACAGTTGGACAAGTAGATGATGCGTCCGCCTCGGCCTTCTCGATCGCCGACACCACCATCCGCTTGATGAAGTAGCGGCTACCCGGCACGGCGACACCAATTCCGGGCAATTCCGGGAACAGTATACATAGTTCACGATTATGGCGTGTGCGTTCCTCGGAATGTTCCTGAAGATAACACCGTAGGCCGGGTCGTGACCCGGCGGGATTGTTCGCCGGATTTCAACCCGGCCTATGGTAGGGTGGCACGTCCCTGAGCGAAGCGAAGGAACGTGCCACCCAGACAATTTTGCGCTAACTTTTCAAGAAAGCGTCTCGGGCGGCGTTTTGCGCGCGAGCGGCGTTTTCGGGGCCAATTCAACCCCGCGCCCATGGGTTGATCAACCTGGCGCTTCAGGTTGATCAACCTGAGGTTGAACAGTGCTTGCGTCTAAAGCGCGGTTGCGTTGCGAAATGAATAGCCCTTGGTTTAAGCGGTTTGAGAACATCTTCGGGCCTCGGTGAATCGACGTAAGAATTAAATGGCGAAATCGGGAATTTTTTCCAGTTAATTCAGACCGGAAAATCGACCTTAACCTGAATAACAACATGGGCTTGCGGCGACAACGCAAAAACCTTTTGCAATCGCCCCTCCTGCGGGGTATGCGCGATGAGGTCATTCTACCAGCCGGAAACGCCTAAAAAAAGGCTGTTTTCTGGCCGCCGGAGTTTTCGCCTTTTTTTGCGCACCCCAGGGGCGGGCGCGAAAACCGCTTTACCCAACCAAAAATCATACGTAGGGTGGGTCAAGCGAAGCGCTGCCCCACCAACAGCGGGAAAAACGTGGTGGGGCTGCGCTTCGCTTGACCCACCCTACATAGGCTTTTCCGCAACAGAAACGGATTAGGAAATCCGTCCTACGGGGGACGGCGAAGGGTGGGGATGGTGGGCACGCGCCGCGGCTTGGTCCACCCTGCTTCGCGGTGTGAATAGCGGGCTAACAGTCCGTTGAAAAAGTTGGATATGGGAGTTTGGGTGCCACTGCTGGCTTGTCCAGCAGTGTTTTTCCGGGTGTTTCTCCCCGCACTGCTGGACAAGCCAGCAGTGGCACCCTTTTTCAACGGACTGCTAATACTGCGCCACTTTGGCGCCGCTGATCAGGTCGATGAACTCCTGATTCGTCTTGAACTTCGCCAGCTTGGACGTCAATTGCTCCATCGCGTCGATCGGGTGCATGGAAGACAGCGTGCGGCGGAGCATGGTGACCGCGCGAAGGGTCTCGGGCGAAAGCAGCTTCTCCTCGCGGCGGGTGCCCGACTGGCTGATGTCGATCGCCGGCCAGACGCGGCGGTCGGCCAACTTGCGGTCGAGCACCAGTTCCATGTTGCCGGTCCCCTTGAACTCCTGAAAGATCAGTTCGTCCATTCGGCTTCCGGTGTCGATCAGGGCGGTGCCCACCACGGTCAGCGAGCCGCCTTCCTCGAAGAGCCGGGCGGTGGCGAAGAGCTTTTTGGGGATGTCCATCGCCTTGATGTCCACCCCGCCGCTCATCGTCCGGCCGGTGTTGCCGACCCATTTGTTGAAGGCTCGGGCGAGCCGGGTGATCGAGTCCATCAGCATCACGACGTCCTTGCCCATCTCGGCCAGCCGCTTGCAGCGTTCGACCACCAGTTGTGAGAGGCGGACGTGGCTCTCGATGTCGCAGTCGAGGCTGCTGGCGACCACCTCGCCTTTGACCGCCCGCTTCATGTCGGTCACTTCCTCGGGCCGCTCGTCGATCAGCAGCACGATCAGCTTGACGTCGGGGTGATTCGTTGAGATCCCCAAGCTGATATGTTGCAGGAGAATCGTCTTGCCGGCGCGTGGCGGGGAGACGATTAGCGCCCGCTGCCCCCTACCCAACGGCGTCAGCAGGTCCATCACGCGGGTAGTCAGCGGCTCGGGGCCAACCTCGAGTTTAAGCCAATTCTCGGGGTTGATGGGGGTCAGTTCGTCGAAGTTTTTGACGTCTTTATAGTCTTCGGGGGGCATTCCGTCGACGTCTTTGATCTCGCGGAGGCGAGGCCCCTGCTGGCGTCTGCCGGGCTGGACCATGCCGCCGATCAGCACCCCCTCGCGGAGTCCGAACTTCTCGATCATGCTTCCGGGCACGAAGGGGTCGGTCATCTCCCGCTTGTAGTTGTTGTTCGGATCGCGGAGGAAGCCGTATCCGTTGGGGTGCAGTTCGAGGACGCCGCTGCCGGGTTCGACCGGTCCCGGCTCGCCGTCGTCGGCTTGTTCGGCGTTGCGGTTTTCGCCGTTGTTGGCCGGCGAACGATACGGCCGGTTGGATTGCTGACGATACCCGCCGCGGGGATTATAACCGGATGAGGTTCTTCCTCGCGGACGACTCTTCTTCTTTTTGCCCATTTTCATTGCAATTGCACCTAGTAACGTTCTCCTTGGCGCGACGGCCCGCTTTGGGCAGAGGCGCAACTAGAAAAAGCCCCCATACCAACCAGATTCGATGCCAGTCTCGTCGCTGGGATGCGGTTGTATAGCCCTCGCGGCGACAGCCCGCGCGTTGCGGCGGCACAACCGCCGCTACGACCCGTTAGCACGAGTTTGGCTGGCCACTAGCTCCCAATTCACCAGGTTTGACGCCGGTCTGTATAACCGGGCATTCAACATTAAGAAGTCATTTCCCGTGCGGCGAATATACTACGCCCTGCTTCTGAGCAGATTGCTTTCAAGCGGAACACCGAGAATATTCTATCGGTAAACGGCAGAAAGCTTGGGTCGAGAGGCGCCTTCGATCCTTCGCGGAATTATAATCCTTTTGCGAAGCAACCCCATGATTCCATATCCAGGGGCGGGAACGCCTACCTGCCAGGCAGAACTCAAACAACGGCTATCTTAACCGCACGTAGGCTCGTGTCAAGCGATACATCGGAGTTTCTTATAAGAAACCCGACTACTGTATTGTATCTTATCGCCTTTGTTCCGGCAAGCCGTCCAATTCTTCTCAGACGGAATTGTGAGAGACAATCGGCAATTTCGGTATAAACCAAACGATTTAACATCACTTCCACCCCCATCCGTTCCGATAATTAGACGAGGAAATCGGGCGTCTGGTTGGCATTTTCCGCGTGAGGACAGGCAGAATGAATAAAAAAGCAGGCGTTCTTTGCCTTTTGTTGGCCATTTCACTACCACCATCGGTGGGTGTATCGCAACAACCGATCCACTGGAAACCGACGCTCGAAAGTGCCCAACACCTTGCCGGCCAAGCAAACCGACTCGTCCTGATCCAGTTTTGGGCCCCCTGGTGTGTCGTCTGTAGGCAAATGGAAATGGAGGTGCTGAGTCAGCCGGCGGTGGTGTCGGTGCTCAACGAGAGGTATGTGCCGGTGAAGATCAACGCCGACAATTTCCCTGCCACGGCACATCGGTACGGAATAACCGCTTTGCCCACGACGATAATAACGACCCCCGACGGCCAACTAGTGGACACGATTCGAGGCCGCCTCGACACGGCCTCATACGTCGAGCGGATAAGCCGCGTCGCTGCCGACGCCCAACAGCGTAAGGCAGCGATACACGCCCAGGCATCCGCCGGCGGGGCGGCGGCGAGGCGGCCGGTCAACGTTGCGGCGACTCCCGCAACACCTCGCTACGATTCTGTCCAATCAAACCGGATCGCATCATCCTTGCCGGCCGCTGAATCGACTCCGAATTTGCCGGGGCGGTCGAACGCTCAGCCGTCAAGATATGCCCCGCCGGCCGGCTACGCCCCACCGCAAGGCTATTCTCCACCGCCATCCGCGCCGATGTCGGCCACGACGCCTTCGCGGACGTATCCACCGGCAAATGGAGCACCGGCCAACGTTCAACCGCCCCGTTACGCCAATCCGCCATCGACGATTGGGCAATCGCCGTCCCAGGCGACAGCGGGACCGGTCTACGGCTCTCAGTCGCTGCCGCCGGCCGTTAGCAGCCCGTTGAAAAAGGGCGCCACTGCTGGCTTGCCCAGCAGTGCAGGGAGAAACACCCGGGAAAACACTGCTGGACAAGCCAGCAGTGGCACCCGAACTCTCGGAAACCGACTTTTTCAACCGACCATTAGCCCCAACCCACCCGCTCCGGCCGTCAATACGCCGTTGTGCCTGGATGGATTCTGCCCGGTGTCGTTATACGAGAAGCAACAGTGGTTGCCGGGCGACCGCCGCTGGGGCGCCATTCACCGTGGGCGGACGTACCTGTTCACTGGGCCGGAGGAGCAACGTCGCTTCTTCACCGACCCCGACCGTTTTGCCCCGGTCGGATCGGGCAACGACGTCGTGCTGGCCGCCGAACAGGGGCGGGCCGTCCCAGGCATGCGCAAACACGGCGTCTTTTTCGGCAATAGAATCTATCTGTTTTCCAGCGAGGAATCGCTGGCGAAATTTGCCGAGAAGCCCGAAGCCTACGCCAATCAGGTCTTGAACGCGACCCGCTCCAGGGCCTACAGCGGCCGGCAACTGCAATAGACCCGGCGGTCGCAGCAGCCCGTTGAAAAAGGGCGCCACTGCTGGCTTGTCCAGCAGTGCGGGGAGAAACACCCGGGAAAACACTGCTGGACAAGCCAGCAGTGGCACCCAAACTCTTGGAAACCGATTTGTTCAACGGGCTGTTAACCCCCCCCAGCTATTGCGAGATTATTCCTGAAAGTCAACAAATGCCCGCTTTCAGGACGCGTTCTCATCGGACCCGGGTGGGCAGAATCACCATCGGCACGCCGGCCCATTGCAGGCGGCGCTGGAGCGAAAAGGCCGTCTGGTTGTGCAACAGACGATGCAGCCAGGTGTCTTTCTGGAAAACCAATTGCCCGGCGAAGAACGTGGTCTTGGGGAATCTTTTGGCGATTTCCAGGCAGCACTCCTCCAGTCCGTCGACGGCGTCGGTATCGATCGCCATGAACGACGTGGAAGCCATGCCTAATCCCTGTCCCAGATCGACGTATTTGCGGAGCGCGTCTTCGCAGTGGGCGCGGAGCGAATCGATCGCGTCGCTCCCCTTGAAATTACCCGTGTCGATCACGCCCACCGAAACGAAGATGAAGCTCTTGAAATGGTCGGGGGCGAAGCGGATGGCGTTGAGCATGGTGTGGATACCCAGCCCGCTGTAGTCGCCCACCAGAATAACTGCCGCCGGCTCGTTGGGATCCGGCTCGGCCGTGTTCGGTTCGCCCGAAGTGGGCACCTGTCCGAGCGTCTCGTTGAGCCGCCGCAGGCTCTTGCCGACGCGATGGTAATAGCGATGGATGAGAAAACAGAGGCCGACGCACGTGCCGGTGACGACGATGGTCCGCCAGCCGCCGATGTGGAAATTTTTACAAAACGTCACCACGAGGATCACCGAGCACAACACGCTGCCGACCATGAACAGGGCCAGACGGCGGCGCCACAGCGGATGCTTTCCCCGCAACGCATACCAGTGGCGGGACATGCCGATCATCGACAACGAAAACGTGACGAACACGTTGATCGAGTACATGATGAGCAGCGTGAGCAAGTCGCCGTTGGTGGACAGCAGGGCCGCCATCGCCACGACGCCCATCAGCAGAATTCCGTTCTGCGTGGCCAGCCGCTCCGAGAGGTTGGAGAACCAGCGGGGCATCCACGAGTCTTGGGCCATGCTGGCCAGCAGACGCGGTCCGCCGATGAAGCCGACCTGAGCGGCGACAAACAGCAGCGCGCTTTCGGAGAGCAACGTGGCCCAAGTGAACGTGCTTCCAAACCAATGCGAACTCAGCCCTAACTCCTGCATGAACCTCCTGGTCAGGCCGAGGTTAAGGGTTTCCGTATCGGATTTATGAATGTCCAAGAGCAGGTATCCTACAATCAGGCCGCCGGCGACCAAGGCCAGCGACCAGGCCATGTAGCGCATGGTCCGTTGTGCGGTAGCCACGCGCGGCTCGCGCATTACCTGCAAGGAGTTCGAGACGGCCTCGATTCCGGTGTACGTTCCGGCGCTCAGCGAATAGGCCATCATCAACATGGTCAATATCCCCAACAATCCGATCTCGGGGTTGTTGTACGACGTGGTGACTTCCTTGACGATGTTTCCGGCGAGCGTTCCCGCCTCGGAAACATTCCACCCCAGCGCGCCGATAATCAGCGCGAAGTGGGTCAGTAGAAACAACAAGAAGATGGGCAACAATATCTGGATCGATTCCTTCACGCCGCGCAAGTTCAATATAATCAATAGCCCAATGGCGGCGGATTCAGCGTAGATTTTCCATTCCGAATCAAAACACCCCATTAGGCCGAACAGCGCGTCTCCGGCCGCCACTATCGAGACCGTGATGGTCAACACGTAGCCGATCAACAGAGCGGAACCGGCCACCGCGCCGATACGATGCCCGAGCAGCTTCGAGGCCACCAAATAACCGCCGCCGCCGCTGGGGAACGCCTCGATGATGTGAATGTAGCAGGTCGAGATGATGAAGACCGTGGCGGCGATGGCCACGGCCAAAAAGATCGCCAGGAAGCGGTGTTCTTCGCCCAGAAAGGCGAACGCCTCGGCCGGACCGTATGACGTGGACGACAGACCGTCGGCCCCCAAACCGACCCAGGCCAGAAACGCCACCAGCGAAATGTTCTTAAAGATCGTCTTGTCTTTCAGATCGTGCGGCTTGCCGATCAACAGCGTTTTCAGCTTGCCGGGCAGAGTCGGCTCTTCCGAAGCCTTGTCGGCCAACGGCGCGCCGTCGATGCCCATTGCCGCGCCGTTCGGCGTGGAATCGGCAGCGGGAAGAGACACGGCCTTTGAAGAACCTTTGTCGGTCGTGGCCGTCGGTTCGTCGGGAGGCACGGAGTCCGCCCCCGACTCTTCCAAAGGTTTGCTATGCGAAGGCTTCGAGGCGGAGTTGTTATTAGGCAAGTCGGGTACGTCGTCCATCTCTCACTCAAAAATGAATCGGCACGCGCGGGCCAAGCCACCAGGGCGCGAATATAATAGTGTCGTTTCCCGCAGCCCGACATGCAAGTCCCTTCAAGCCAAAAAAACGCTCCCGGCGATTGTAACCGGATACTGCGGAAGAACTTGCGTCATGGAAAGTAGGGTGGGACTACCAGCCCGTTGAAAAAGGGTGCCACTGCTGGCTTGCCCAGCAGTGCAGGGAGAAACACCCGGGGAAACACTGCTGGACAAGCCAGCAGTGGCACACGCGCAGTCCCACCCTACGCGGGGCAGCCGCTTCGTGCGTCAATAGCGGCCGCGGTAGTTCTTGGCCTCGCGCAACCGGCCGCGGCCCGACGAGGTCGCCGCCGGGGCTACTTGCCCCTTGCACTCGACGAACACCAGCAGATCGGCCCTGGCGGGCGCGTTGCCGATCGGCAGCGGCACGCCCGGCAACAGCGGGGCGCCGTCGACCGGTATCGGCAGCGGCACCATGCCCATCCCCACCAGCAATACCCGATCGACCGGCCAGCGGAACCGCTCGTGGAAGCGGTATTGTGTAACCTGCGGCACTTCGATCTTCGCCCGCTGACGCGGAGAGGTCCGTGTGGGGACATTGATCATCACGGGGATTATCTTCTCGATCTGGTTGATGTCGCAGCGGATCGCCGCGTCGATCATCCGATGGTCGGCCGAGATCAGTGGGCTGAAATCCAAGGAGAAGCCCTCGTCGATCTGGCCGGTCGTAGGCTCGAAACCGGCGGCCACGTCCGCGCGGGCGACGACGCCACGAACGTACGGCCGTCCGCGCATCGCCGAAACCAGCGTCGATTGACCGTTGCCCACTATCAGATACGGCGAGCTATGTTCGCGGTAGTCGCGGCGGCGGCGCAGCTCGCCCAACAGGATGGCGGCGTCCTCCTTGGCCAGCACCCAGGCGTTGATGCCCGGGGTGCGCACCGGAATGGGATGCATCAGCCGCTGGGCAATCGTCCGCCACCCCGGGCTGTCGAGTGTCACCACGCGCATCGAAAACGAATACGCGGCCGCTTCGCTGCTCGTGAAACGATCGACCACGTCGGCGATGAGTTTCTGCGTTTCGGGCGTGTGGTAGACGCGGAGCGTGCGGCTGCCGGCGCAGAGGATACCCAGCGGCTCGGTGTGCCACTTCTCGTAGCCCGTCTCGCGCAGTACCCAATCGATGATCGCTTGCTCGGGCCGATTGGTGCTGGTGACCCGCGCGGTGTAGGTGCTGATGTCGTACTCCCGCCACACCTGGCCGGCGTCGTTCGGCAAGACCTTGTTTCCACGGGGGAGGCTGACCGTCGAACCTCGAATCGACTCGGTCGCCGAAGCGGGGCGAACGGCGCTATCCGACAAGCCGGGCAAAGTGGAATCGACGCTCGGGTTGGTAGGCGGATTGGCCGTTTGCGGCTGCGATTCTCCGGCCGACCGCCAACCGGGGTCTTGGGCCAGCGCGGAACCGGCGACACAAACGACGAATCCAACCGTCAAGAAAAGCCGCAACATCTCAGCCTCCTTGCTGAAATTGCCACAATGTAGACTGCTCCCACAATGTCGGATGGGTAGTATAGGGGTATGCCGGATGCGGGGCAATTGCAATTCAAGGGCAAACCGGGCAATCTGCCCCCTCTGCGGGGGCGCATGATCTCGTTGCGATGCTCCGCGTCGTAACGCACTGATCGGACGCTCCACGTCCGTGTGCAGGCGAATTCGCGGACGCGGAGCGTCCGAACAGTGCGTTCCCATGCGGAGCATGGGAACGAGAATTTAGTCGGGCAACACCTCCACCCCGTCGGCCATGCTTCCCATCAAGGCGAAAATGCGGGGGTCCATCGAGTCGGTCAGGAACATCACCGAGCCGTCGGCCAAGCCGAAATGGGCGCCGCCCGAATGTTCGCTGCCGGGCGAGCCGAAAAAATGGTTGTTCATCAGCTTCCCTTCTTTGGTGTCCGCCACGGGGTCCAGTTTGCCATCCTCGTAGCGGAACAACGCGCCGGTGGTGAACAGCGTGGCGGGGCCGCCGATCGCCCAGCCGTCCTTGCTGCCGGGCGTGGTGTCCGTGATCCGCTGCAACTCGCCCGTCATGATGGTGTTCGACGTGCCGTCGGTGATTTCGTCGAACTTGGTGCTGACGTTTACCCGCCCAAAGATGCCCCAGCGTTTCTCCTCAGTGTCGTCCTCGGCGGTGAACGGATCGGGATAGAAGTTCGGTTCGTAGAAAGTCGAGGCATCGCAGAGGTTGTAGCCGGTCTTGAGCGTGAAGGCGGCGTGCCGACCCGCGCAGCCGCCGTAATCTGTCCCCCCGCCGGTCCATGAGGGCGAAAGTATCATAGTTTTATCTTCCGGGCGAATGTCCCATCGTCGGGTCGGGCAATAGAATCCCTTGACATCCGTTCCGGCAATATCAAAATTGCTGGGTGTGCCATTTTCGCCGAAGTCCGAGTTGGAAATGCCGACGGCGAAATCCCAATTCTTGGCTATGTTGTCCCCTTCGATAAAGGGCATGATAAGCAGCAAAAAACTGGTGCCTTGAAAACCCGGTCCCGTTTGTGCGGCTTCGGCCCAAACGTCGTATTGGTTGCCCGGTGCGATGGGGTCGGTTGAGCAGATCGTGCCGGGCGGGAACACCTTGTGCGCATGGGCGTAGTTATGCAGCGCCAGACCGATCTGCTTCAGATTGTTTCGGCAAGCCATTCGTCGGGCCGGTGTGCGAGGGCTATAGAGCATCGGTATTAGCAGCGCGATCAAAAAGCCGAGGACGACGATCACTGCCAGCAATTCCCACCAAGTCAACCCCCTGCGGGGCGGCTCGCCATCGAGAGTAATTCGCCAATCCATGATTCTCCCTCCCTTTGAATGGATTTACCACCATCCTCGACCACGTGGGAAAACGGAGCGGATACACCGCTACCCAGTGGACTTGCAAGAAGCCACGGAAGGCACCACGGCGATCTGGTCCACCACGCGGTCGGCGTGTTTTTTCTCTTCTTCGCGGAGGTGTTCGCAATACTTGTGCAGGTCGTTGCCGAAGCGCTGCTCGATCCGCTTCGCGCGCTCGCGTACTTCCAGCACGATAGGGCTTTCGTCCATCATGGTCGATCCTATTGAGTCCTCACTGTAGTCTATGGCCGTCACCTGTATTCCGCAATGGGGGAATTGGGGGCAATAGCCTTGCGGGTGTATTCCGCACTTTGTTAGCCCAAAGGGCTTTTGGAAGACAGCCCAGGGTTGCCGTGCAACGGCTACCCTGGGAGGCGGTTGCCGTATTCCCGCATCAACCCTGAAAGGGTTGCGTCTGTCGGTGTCCCAGCTACTACGAAACCCCGTTGGGGTTTTCCGTATTTTCCCCCCTTGGTCCCAGGGTAGCCGCTGCGCGGCAACCCTGGGCTGTCATATTACAAGCCCTTCGGGCTAAGCGATAAATCAAACGACGCAAAGTGCGGAATGCACCCGAGCCTTGCCAAACAACCCTAATCGTCGGGCGATACTTCCACGCCATCGGCCAGGCCGAAGTGGACACCGCCTAAACAATCAGATTTATTCGATCCCCAACGACTTGATCTTGCGGAAGAGTGTGCTGGGGTTGATGCCCAACTGTCGGGCGGCGGCCGCGCGGTTGCCGTCGTTGCGCCGCAAGGCGTCGGCGATCAACAGCCGCTCCATCGCCTGCAACGTCATGCCGGCGAGACTCGGCGACTGTTCCTCGGCCGGACCACGAAGTTGCGGCGGCAGATGGGCCGGCTCGATCAACGCGCCTCGGCAAAGCACGAAGGCGTGCTCGATGATGTTTTCCAACTCGCGGACGTTGCCCGGATAGTCGTGCTCCATCAGCCGGGCAAGCACCTCGTCCGAGAGGCCCGCGATGTCCTTGCCCTGCAAGCGGTTGAACTTGGCGATAAAATGCTCGGCCAGCAACGGGATATCCTCCCGCCGGTCGCGCAGCGCGGGCAGCTTCAGCCGGATGACGTGGATGCGATAGAAGAGGTCCTCGCGGAACGTCCCTTTTTCGACCAGCGAGGTCAGGTCCTGGTTCGTGGCGGCGATCAGCCGGACGTCGGTCTCGACCGGCTCGACGCCGCCGAGCGGCTCGTACACCCGTTCTTGCAGTACGCGCAGCAGCCGGGCCTGCATGGCCGGCGAGACGTCGCCGATCTCGTCCAGGAAGAGCGTGCCTCCGTCGGCCAGGGCGAACCGGCCGGGCTTGTCCTTCCGCGCGTCGGTAAACGCCCCGGCCTTGTAGCCGAACAATTCGGACTCGAGCAACGTGTCGGGCAACGCCGCGCAGTTGACGGCCACGAACCGCTTCTTGCGGCGGCGGGAAAGGTTGTGCATCGCCCGGGCGAAAAGCTCCTTGCCCGTCCCGCTGGCCCCCTCGATCAACACCGAACTGTCGCTCTCGGCGATCCGCGGCACAAGCTCGAACACCTGGCGCATCGCCCGGCTGCGGCCGACGATGTCGCCGAAGCTATAGCCGGCCTCGATTTCCTTGCGGAGATCCTCGACCAGGCTCAGATCGCGGAAGGTCTCGACGCCGCCGAGGACGTTTCCCTCTGCGTCCCGGAAGACGGCGGTGGAGATGCCGATCGGCACGCGGTTGCCGCGGGCGTCGAGGATGTAGATCGCCCGATTGACGATCGGCCGGCCGGTTTTCAGCGTTTCGCGCAGTGCGCAGGCGGTTTCGCAGATGCTCGCCCGGAACACTTCGCAACAGGGCTTTCCGAAGGCCTGTTCGCGTTTTACGCCGGTGATCCGCTCGGCGGCGCGGTTGAAGGAGGTGATCCGCCACCGGTCGTCGACGGTGAACACGCCGTCGTTGATCGAATCCAGGACAACATCTCGACTATCCACCGCACACATGCCGGGTTTTCCCCAAGAAGCGTCTTAAAACGGCCGCATTCTTCGGCCGATTGCCTTATTCCACTTTACAGAAGAAAGTAGGGTGGGACAAGCGTAGCGCAGTCCCACCATGCTTTTTCTCGTTTTTAGTGGGGCTACGCCACGCTTGTCCCGCCCCACATAGCCATCGCCATTGCTTTGTGACGCCGATTCGGTAAGAATTATGGTAGGCTCCTCAGAAAGGAAATCAAGATGGTCGAAAGAATTGCGGTCAATCCCCAAATCCACTTTGGCAAGCCTTGCGTGGCAGGCACCAGGATACTCGTGCAAAATGTCTTGGAACTTTTGGATGAAGGTGTTTCCTTTGAGAAAATTATCGAGGACTATTATCCCGAATTAACGCTGGAAGACATCCATGCCTGCATTCGCTATGCGATTGCATTGGTCGCGGCGGAGGAAGTGCATTTGACGGCGGCCGAGGCATGAAGCTCGATCAATCGGCGTCTGGAGACGCCTCCTACAACTTTTTCAACGGACTGCAACTTTCGAGAATCCGTTCCGCGGCCGACTCGCCGCCGTGGATGCAGTCGGGGATGCCGACGCCGTGATAGGCGTTGCCGGCCAGTTGCAGATTGGGCAGCGCCGCCGCGTGGGCCTCGATCTCCGCGACCAACTCCTTGTGGCCGACGTGATACTGCGGCATGGTCGCCGGCCAATGGGCAACCCGACAAAAACAAGGCTCGCCGCGAATGTGCAACAGTTGCGAAAGCTCGTCGAGCACCAGCGGCAATAAGCGGTCGTCGTCCATTTCGGCCAACTCCGGCCGTCGGGCGCCGCCGACGAATACCCGTAGTAACTCCTTCCCCTCCGGCGCCCGATGCGGATATTTCCGGCTGCTGAAGCTGCACGCCAGGATCGGACTCCGCTCGACGGCCGGCGCCACGACGCCCATCCCGTCCAGCGGATGGCCGATCCGGTCGGACTCGTAACCGAGCGAGACGATGGCCGTGCCGGAGTGGTCGATCGAAGCCAATCGGGCGGCGAGCGTCGCGTCAATCGGCTGCAACAGCTTCGCCGTCACCGGCGAGGGCGTGGCGAGGATGAGGGCGTCGAATGATGAAGGATGAAGGATGAAGGATGAAGGATGAACCGACGATTCGGACGCCTTAACGGCGCTGGCGGTCCATTCATCATTCATCATTCTGCATTCATCATTTTCTTCGGTCCAAACCCGCCAGCCGTCGCCGTGGCGTTCGATCCGGGTTGCCGCGGTGTTGACTTGAACCGTGTCGGCCGGCAAACGAGAGACGATTCTCTCGACCAGACTCGATAGTCCGTCGCGGAGGGTGACGAACATGCTGTAGCGTGCGCCGCTCTCGCGGCCGGTGCGGGGACGGTTCTTCATCTGGCGGCGCATCGCGCGGATCAGGCTGCCGTGGTCCCGCTCCATCTCGCGGAAGCGCGGAAGCGTGGCCAACACGCTGAGCTTCTCCACGTCGGCGGCGTAGACCGCGCCGACCAACGGCTCGACCAACCGGTCGAAGACCTCGCGTCCCAGCCGTCGGCGGACAAACGCCGCCATGCTCTCATCAGCTTCGTCCCGGCGCGGCGGAATAAAATACTCGACGCCCGCGCGGATTTTGCCCAGCGGACTGAGTATCCCGGTGAGGGCCAGCGGCCAGAGCCGCGTCGGGGCCATCATCAGAAAACCGTCGGGTAAGAGATGCATCCGCCCCCGCCGAACGACGAACGTGCGGCGGTAGGCCGGGTTGGTCTGGACGAGTTGATCTTCCAGCCCGAGCCGGCGGCAGAGATTCAGCCCCCAGGGGACGGTCGTAATGAAGTTGTCGGCGCTCTGCTCGACCTGAAAGCCGTCTTCATGCATGGTGGACAGAACACCGCCGGGGCGCGGTCCGGCCTCCAGCAGCGTCACCGAGCAGTGCGGATCGAGTTCGACCAGCCGATGCGCGGCCGCCAGCCCGGCGATGCCGCCGCCGATGACCGCGATGCGTCGGGGCTGGTGTTCTTGCTGACCCATGCCGCCATTGTAGCCGCGAAAGCAGCGGATGGGCAGTGAGGAGAAAAATGGAGATATTGACGCTTCAGGAAGGCAGCCCGCAGGCTTTTTCTTGACTCTTTCGGATTAAGGCAGCCAGCAGGAAATGAACTACCAGTACGACGGTCTGTAGGACGGATTTCCTAATCCGTCCAGTACGACGTACAACTGGTGGACGGACTAGGAAGTCCGTCCTACGGGTAGGTGATTTCCTGCGGGCTGCCTAAGACACGAGTCACTCGGACTCGAGCCATTCCATCGCGTCGTCGAGATCGGCGTAAGGATAGTGGCGGACTTCGGCCGAGACGAAATGCTTTGCCAGCGTCTTCGCCATCGAGCCCATCGAACTGTCGGTGACCAGCGCCACGCGCTCGACCTTCTGATGGTGGTCGTTGATGAAACGAATGTGGGCCGTCAGGCCCGCGAAACTTTCCCAGCCGGGGAATTCCTTGGAGTGAATCAGCAGGCCGCGGATAGTGGGATGCTCGGCCAGATAGGCGTCGACCGTTTCGCTCAGGCAGCGAAAATCCCCGGACGACAGCGACGAGATCGGCTCGACGACCACTATCCCCTTGCCTTCTATTATTCGATGCTCGATCATAATTTCATCCTTTCCTCGGAAATAATATCATCCGCTCCCAGACCGGGAGCCGGTCTCTTTTCGCAGCCGAAAATCGGTTCAAGCCAATATCCCGTGCGTGAAAAGCAGGACGGCAAACCATAAACGTGCGGCCATCCTACATTGAGTATAGAAGATGTCAACGGCAAAGAATGGACGCGGGGGGGCGGAAAATCCGCAACTCGTTGTTACACAAGGAGTTGCATCGACAAAGAATCGGCCTCCCATCGGATCGCGGAAATCGCTACACTGCTCCCCTCTTTTACTACCTCTTCTAGTATCCGGTTCGGAGAATTTTCGCCATGCCTTCTGGTCGCTTTCCGTTGGTTTTTGTGTTGGTCGGATCGGTGTGTGGGGCAATGCTGCTGGAATTGGCCGCGTCGGCCTTTGGTCAACAGGTTCCTGTGTACCCCACGCCGCCGCAACGGATGGCGCCCAGCGTCGCACCGGCCGTATATCCTTCGACGTATCCTTCGTATCCTTCCACGTATCCTTCCACGTATCCTTCGACATATCCCTCCACGTCCGCGGCTACTGCGTCCGACGTCGGCGCGCCGGCATTGTCGCCATACGATGATGTGCTGCCGGGGATATCGACCTCGGTCACCGGCGGCGCGGTGCATGCGTCCTACGAGGATCCCGGACCGCTATACGCGCCGTACGGCAACTCAGACGCCATGACCGCCACCCAAACGTTGGACGCCAACGCCTACGTCGATCCCGCACTGGTCTACGACGAGCCTTGGACTTGGCAGATTGTGCCTTCCGGCCTGATGTATAAATCGTACTTGGCCGGCGGTCGCGAGCCGCGCATCGCCAGCCAGTGGGTCCGGATGCGCAATGAACGTTGGATGTGGGACGCAACGCTCGGCGGCCGGGTGGGCATCCTGCGATACGGGACCGACAACGCCCTCTGGCCGCAAGGCTGGCAGTTGGACTTTGAAGGGGCCGCCTTCCCGCGGATGGACCTCGATAACAGTCGCGACCTGGTCTCGGCCGACTACCGCTTCGGCATTCCGCTGACGACTCGCCGCGGCTGTTGGGAGGCGAAGTTGGCTTACTACCACCTCAGTTCGCATCTGGGCGACGAGTTCATGGTTCGACATCCCGGCTACTCGCGGATCAACTACGTCCGCGACGCGATGGTTTTGGGTATGGCGATTTATCTTAGTCCCAACCTGCGTCTGTATTCGGAGGCGGACTGGGCGTTCAGCACCGACGGCGGCGCGAAGCCCTGGGAGTTCCAGTTCGGTGTCGACTTCAGCCCCGCCGAACCAACCGGCGGCTGGGGCGCTCCGTTCTTCGCCGTCAATGCTCACCTGCGCGAGGCAAACGATTTCGGCGGCAACATGACCGTGCAATCCGGCTGGCAGTGGCGCGGCTGCACCGGCCATCTCTGCCGCGTCGGAATGCAGTATTTCAACGGTATGAGCGACCAGACGCAGTTCTACAACACCTTCGAGGAACAGATCGGCGTCGGTCTCTGGTACGATTTCTAGCAGCCCGCAGAAAATCACCTACCCCGTAGGACGGACTTCCTAGTCCGTCCACCAGTTGTACGTCGCACTGGACGGATTAGGAAATCCGTCCTACAGTCCGCCATACTGGTAGTTCATTTTCTGCTGGCTGCCTTAGAATGACGAACGCCAAATCTCACAAGAGCTTGGAACTACTGAAACTATTTACTCAACGGACCCGGTTGGCACGGTCCAAACACGATTAACAGGCGGCAACCAGGCAACGCGACGGTGCAAGGGCGGGGCGAGTAGTCTTGCGTAAATGCAAGGGTGACAATAAGATATGCAACGCAACTCGGTGTTCGCCAACTGGCAGCGTTGCGGCTTTTCAATTGCGGGCAACATCCGCAGCCGTAGAAGGTCGAGATCAAATCAGGACACTATCGGGCGGCGGGGGCAGTTGTCGGCTGCTTGGCTCGTCGCTAAAATTATGGATTCGCCCGTGAATGGAAAAAAACGATGCCGCTGCGCGGCGTTTGAGGTTGTCTTACAAAAAAATTGAAAAAATCTGAAAAGGAGAAATGCCGTGGCAATTCGAGTTGGAATCAACGGGTTTGGCCGTATCGGACGGCTGGTGTTCCGCGCCTTATGCGACCAAGGGCTGCTGGGTAAGGAAATCGAAGTGGTCGCCGTCAACGACCTCGTGCCGGCCGACGCGCTGGCCTACCTGTTGAAATATGACTCCACCCAAGGCAGGTTTCCCGGCTCGGTCGCCGGCGGAAAGTCCAGCCCTGGTTTGGCGGAAGACGACATGCTGGTGGTCGACGGCCATAAGATCAAGTGTCTCGGTATCAAGGACGGCCCGGCGGCGCTCCCCTGGAAGGAGCTTGGAGTGGACCTGGTCGTCGAGTCGACCGGCCTGTTCACCGACGCGACCAAGGCCAAGGGGCACATCGAGGCCGGCGCAAAGAAGGTCATCATCTCCGCCCCGGCGAAGAACGAAGACATCACCATTGTGCTGGGCGTGAACGAGGAGAAGTACGACCCCGCCAAACACAACATCATCTCCAACGCAAGCTGCACGACCAATTGCCTGGCGCCGGTGGTCCACGTGCTGCTGAAGGAAGGTTTCGGCGTCGAGGAAGCTCTGATGACGACCATCCACAGCTACACCGCGACCCAAAAGACGGTCGATGGCCCCTCGAAGAAAGACTGGAAGGGCGGACGCTCCGCGGCGATCAACATCATCCCCTCGACCACCGGCGCGGCCAAGGCCGTCGGCTTGGTGATCCCCGAGGTCCAGGGCAAGCTGACCGGCATGGCTCTGCGCGTGCCCACTCCCACGGTCAGCGTCGTCGATCTGGCCGTCCGCACCGTGAAGGAGACCAGCTACAAGGACATCTGCGCGGCGATGAAGCGGGCCAGCGAAACGTATCTGAGGGGCATCCTCGAATACTGCGATGAAAAAGTCGTTTCAACCGACTTCATCCACGATCCCAGTTCGAGCATCTTCGACGCCGACAGCGGTATCGAACTGAACAGCCGGTTCTTCAAGCTGATCGCCTGGTACGACAACGAATGGGGCTACTCCTGCCGCACGGTCGATTTGATCCGCATGGTGGGCGAAAGCATGTAGTTGCCCGTGAAGTCGGTTTCGGCCGTGCCCCCCCGTGTATTCACGGGGGGCTAAATATCAACGAGCATCATTTAGCCCCCGGTGAATACACCGGGGGCACTACCCGAACGCATGTCGACCATGCCCCCCGTGTGTTCACGGGGGGCTAAATGGAAGTGGGGAGGCTAAATGAACTGGGGGCAACCCCGTCAGCGCCGCCCAACTCGCGGCAAACACGCACGATCCGACGGACCGCCTCGTCGATCTCCGTTTCCGTGTTCGTCGCGCCGAAGCTGAAACGGAGCGAAGAGGCCACCAGTTCCTTCGGCAGGTCCATCGCCCGGAGCGTCGGCGATAGCTCCGTCGCGCCGCTGGAACAGGCCGCGCCGATCGAACAGGCCACGCCCGCAACGTCCAGGGCCATCAGCAGCGTTTCGCCGTCTAGGCCGGGGAATGCCACGCTGCTGGTTTGGGGAAGCCGCTCGGCGCGGAGGCCGTGAAAAACGACATCCGGCAGTTCCGCCCGCAACTGCCGCTCGAAACGATCGCGGAGCGCGGTCAGTCGTCGGGCGTGCCGCTGCTGCTCCTTGTGCCAAAGCTCCAGCGCCGTGGCCATGCCGACGGCCAAGGCGACCGGCTCGGTGCCCGGCCGCAGGCCCGATTGGTGATGCCCGCCGAACATCAGCGGCTCGATCCGCACGTCATTCCTGATAATTAGTGCCCCGACGCCCGGCGGTCCTTGGAACTTATGGGCGGAGAGGCTCATGGCGGCCACTCCCAGCGTGCGGAAGCTGACCGGCACTTTACCCACCGCCTGGACGGCGTCGGTGTGCATGGGGACTCCGGCGCGGTTGCAGATGGCCGCCAGTTGTTCGATCGGCTGGAGGACGCCGGTTTCGTGGTTGCCCAGCAGGACGCTGACCAGCCGGGTATCCGCGGCAAGCAGCGGGGGCAACTGTTCCAGTCGGACTACGCCCTGGGGAGTCAGCCCCAAGGCGTCCATCCGCCAACCTTGCTCCAAGAGGTGTTCGGCCGGTTCGATGACGCTCTGATGTTCTGCGGCCGAGATGACGATCCGGCCGGGCAGAGAAGCCCTCACCCCCTGCCCCTCTCCCACAGGGAGAGGGGAAATCCTCATGCCCTGCTCCTCTCCCACAGGGAAAGGGGAAATCCTCGTCCCCTGCTCCTCTCCCACGGGGAGAGGTGAAATGTCGGCCAGTGCGATGCCGAGCACTGCCAGATTGTTGGCCTCGGTGCCGCCGCTGGTAAAGGTCAGCCGATCGCGGCGCGGCGGAGACAGATCGGCGCCGAGGATTTCCGCGATTTTTTCCCGGGCGTCGTCCAATGCCCGCCTTGCCTGCTGGCCGGGTCGATGCCGGCTGGCCGGGTTGGCATAGTGCCGGGCATGGCATCGGGCCATGGCTTCCACCACTTCCGGGCGGGTTGGAGTAGTGGCGTTGTGGTCGAGATAGATCGGCTCCATGCGAGGATTGTACACGAGGCCGGCGAAAGATGTCAGCTATCGGACGGCCGCCGAATTGCCGTTGCCCAAAACCCCCAGAAATCGTTATCATTCGGCCTTCTGACAGGGCGAGTCCGAGGACGATTTTTTTGGGTTAGGAGGCGTTGCCAGCAATGCAATCATCGGCAACCACGGCATTTCGGGCGTTTACGATGTTGGCGTGCGCGGTAGGAATCACGGCGGCGGCAATGTCTGGAACGTCGTGGTCCGAAATACTCGATAAGTTCCGGAACCTCGATTGGCCACCCATGTTGACATCGGCGTCGGCCTCCACGCAGGGGGTAAACGGCGAGACAGGCCGGTCCGCGCCGCCTTGTCCTAGCAGCCTGTTGAAAGAGGGAGCCACTGCTGGCTTGTCCAGCAGTGGTGCCCGGCGTAGGATGGCCGGACCGTCCGAAACCGGGGTCCGCAAGGACGCGGCCGCCCCCGCCGCACCGGCGGAGGCGGCCGCGGCCGTGCCGGATGTCCCAATGGGATTCGACGATATTCAACTTCGGCTCCGGGAACTGGGAGCGTCATATTACTTGCTCGAGTCGTGGGGCAGTCAACGCCAACTTTACCGTTTCTCGTGCAAGATGGCCATCGGCGGCAATGCGGATTTCACCCGCTATTTCGAGGCCGCCGATGCCGATCCGCTTCAGGCCATGTTGCAGGTACTGAGGCAAGTGGAAAGGAGACAAGGAGACAGGGAGATAAGGAGACAAGGAGATAAGGAGAGGGGGAGACAAGGAGAAGCCGGCTGGTGATAGATATCCCTTCTCCTTGTCTCCCCTTCTCCTTGTCTCCTTGTCTTCATTCTCTTCCGCCTTCCGCCCTGTAATTGGGCTTGCCAAAAGCCCCTGGACGAGATTAGTTTGGCTTCCATGAAATCGAATCTTTCGACCATCGCGCTGCGGTTGGGGAGCGTGGCGACGCGCTATCGACACCCGATCGCGGCCGGGGCGGGTTTTTTCTGGGGTAACATTGGCGTCCGAAAGGGCTTGCCGGTCGGCGCACGCCACCATGATGGGGGTGGCGTGGCGGTCGAAAACCACATTTCACGGTTGGAAGCGATTCTTTTTCTTTCGCGGCAGCCCCAAACCAGCCGAAAACTAGCCCAGTTGGCCGGCTTGGCGGACGGCACGAAAGCGCGTACATTTATTCGGACCTTGAACCGAAGATATGATACGGAAGAGCGGGCGTTTCGCGTGGAGGAGGTGGCGGGCGGTTTCCAGTTGATGACCCGCCCGAAGTTCGCACCCTGGCTGCGGCGGCTGTATTCCGTGCCGGTGGAAATCCGTCTTTCCGCCTCCCTCATGGAAACCCTGGCGGTCGTGGCGTATCGGCAACCGGTCCTAAGGGTGGAAATCGAGGCCATTCGAGGGGTACAATCGGGCGAAGTCCTGCGACAACTCGTCGAACGTGATTTTGTGCGAATTGCGGGGCGATCCAGCGAACTCGGCCGGCCATTCCTTTACGGCACAACCAAACAATTCCTGCAAATTTTCGGTCTGCGACACCTTGACGAACTGTCCAGGGCCGAGATACTACGAAACCATGGGCCGACACCAGCCGGCCAAGATAGTCCGTCCGATTCCAATCCCAATATCTCGAACCAATCCATTCAATCCCCAGTAGCGGAAGAGGAGGAGAAAGTGAAAACCCTCATCGCCATAACAACTCGGCCAGCCCTTGCCGGCGAACGCAACGCCTCCATCGTGGAACCCCAAGACGATGATCGGTACGGCAATCAAACCATCCTCGCCCAATCCGAAGACAAGGACGACGATGAGGAGGACTTCGACAGCGAAGACTACGACGACGATTTCGACGATGACGATGACGAAGACGAGGACGAGGACGAGGACGAGGACGAAGACCTCGACGATGAACCGTGGGAGGAGGTCAATGACGAAGACGAAGACGAGGATGAGGACGAGGATGAAGATTGGGACGATGACGATGACGATGACTGGGACGATGATGATTGGGATGAAGACGAAGAAGAGGAAGAAGCCTAGCGTGGAGGTTGCCCGGCTTGAAACCGCGGTTTTTTCTTCGTTTTTTACTTGGCTGCTTCGGGGCCATGCAAAATATATGCGATTCTTGTAGGATGGACTTCCTTGTCCGTCCCTGGATACCGGACGGATTAGGAAATCCGTCCTACATGCAAACAAACAACTCATTTCTTTCTTGGCCCTTATCATGCCATCCGCGTCATCCAACTCGGCAGGCATGCTCTGGACGATCGGGCACTCCAATCACCCGCTCGAGGTGTTTCTCGACCTGTTGACGCGGCATCGGGTCGAGGTGTTGGCCGACGTCCGCTCGAGTCCCTATTCGCGTTACGCCTCGCAGTTCAATCGAGAAACGATCCGGCCGGCATTGCGCGATCGGGCGATCGAATATCGCTTTCTCGGCGATCGGCTGGGAGGGCGCGTCGACGATCCGACCTGTTACGACGACGCCGGGCACGTGCTCTACGGCCGGGTGGCCGAATCACCCGGCTTCCGCCAGGCAATCGAGCAGTTGCTCGACGAGGCCGGGCAAGCCCGCGTGGCGATCCTCTGCGGCGAGGAGGATCCGACCGACTGCCACCGCCGGCTGCTGGTCGGCCGGGTGGCGCAACGGCATCGCGTGTGCATTATGCACATCCGCGGCGACGGCCGAATCCAAAGCGAGGAACAACTAGCCGCCGAGCAACGGTTCCGGAAATCCAAGGGGCAACTAAACCTTTTCGAGACCGAGGAGACCGGCGAGTGGAAATCCACACAATCGGTTTCACCCAAAAAAGCGCCGCCGAATTCTTCGACGCCCTGCGAGGGGCTGGAATTCAGCGACTGATCGACGTGCGGCTGAACAACACCTCCCAGTTGGCCGGCTTCGCCAAACGGGACGATCTGCGCTTCTTCCTCCGCGAAATCCGCCAGGCCGATTATCGTCACGAGCCGACGTTGGCCCCGACCAAGGAAATCCTCGACGCCTACAAAAAGAAGCGGATGCCCTGGGAGGAGTACGAAACCCGCTTCCTCGACCTGCTGACCGAGCGGGCCGTCGAGACGTCGATCGACCGCCGCCTGTTCGACGTGCCGGTCGCGTTGATGTGCAGCGAGCCGACTCCCGAGTGTTGCCATCGGCGGTTGGCGGCCGAATATCTGGCCGCGAAATGGGGCGACGTGAGGATCATCCATTTGTGAAAAATGCCGCTTGTTTAGCCCCGGTGTCCACGCCGGGAATCAACGATCTGTTTGTCGCCGCGAAGCGCCCCCGGCGTGGACGCCGGGGCTAAACAAATGCCGCCATGCGGATTCTTATCAATCACCTGACACGTATGCACGGCGGACATATCTGCGTGGCGGGCGTTGATCTGGAAACGCGGCGGCACGTCCGTCCCATGTTGGCCGCTGAGATGCTGCCGTTTTACCTGCTGGCCCGCTACGATGGACCGTTCGAGATGTCGTGGGTGGTCGATCTTGGCCGGCCGCGGCCCGTGCCCGAGGCGCCGCACGTCGAGGACTACGTGTTCGTTCCGTCGCAGGTGAAGGTCGATCGGCCGGCCGCCGCACACGAGTTTTGGGGAATGTTGGAGGAGCTTCAGCAGCCGAGCTTGCGGAAGATTTTCGGCGTGGAGTTGCACGAGGCGGGAAGAAACCGTTACGGGACCGAGTTGGGGCGGGGGACCGCTTCGTTGGGTTTCTTGCGGCCCGCGACGCCGCCCGATTTATACATCGCCCAAAAACGAAACGGAAAGCCGCAAGTGCGCATGAGACTCCGCGACGGCGAGATCGAGGCCGACGCCGGCGTGACCGACCTGCGGTTGTACGGCGACGACCACGCCACGGCCGACGCTGCCCGCGTCCGCGCCGTGGCCCGAGGGATCGAACAGTCGCGGGGCGTGATACTCGGCGTGGGATTGACCCGCAAGTTCCGCACGTGCGACGACGCTCCGTACTTGCACTGGCTTCAGGTGAACAACATCCACCTGCTGGAAACGCCGATCTGGCCGCTGGGGTAATTGTTCCGTAAAAAAGCTATTTAGCCCCGGGTGAATACACCCGGGGGCAATGTGTGAGTGATATGAAACCACTACTCCCCGCCGTGTATTCACGGCGGGCTAAATGGAATAAATCCCGGACGCCCTCATTCAATGGACGAGAACGCCAAGCCGCGCGGCTGGCGGAGGATGTAGAACCACAGTCCGACGGCGCAGAGCAGCAACAGCAGGCTGACGTTCTGCGAGATGCTCATGCCCGTGCCGAAAACGGCCGACTCGTCGGTGCGGATGATCTCCATGACGAACCGCGTGACCGGATAGACCGAGAGCAACAGCGCCAGCAGTTCGCCGTCGCGGCGGCGCAGCGGCGACCAGGCCAACAGCAGAAGGCAGAGAAACAAGGCGTTGATGGAACTGTAAAGCTGGGTCGGATGCACCGGCAGACTGCGCGGCGGAGGCTCGACCGCCGGCACTTTGATCTCCGGCCGGCCTTCGACCCGGATGAGCAGCGGTTTTCGCCCGTAAAAAGCATCGGCCAACGCCCAGTAGGCTTGGCCGGTAATCGAAATATCGGAGTCGTTGATCCCCTCCAGGCTGTCTCCCGCCTTCAGTCCGGCGCGATCGGCCGGAGAGCCGGGATCGACGCCCAACACCCGCGGCGCCAAGCGGGGATCGTCGCCGAGTGTCATTCCGTACATTCGGCCGCGTTCGACCTGTGCGAGGTACGGCGGTGCGTTGGGCGGAAACGTGACCGCCCAGGCGCGATCGCACTCGCCGCCGAAACAGCAGCCGTTCAACAGGCAGCCGATCCGCCCGACGGCCAAGCCAAGCATAATGCTCGGCGCAATCAGGTCGCAGACGGCCAGCAGAGGCAGCCGATGTTTGCGGACGAACAGCAATAGGCCGGTCAGTCCGCCGAACAGTGCGCCGTAGACCACCAACCCGCCTTGGGCGACGTTTACCACTCCACCCAGAAAAGCGCCGAGTCCGCCACTCGGTTCGGTGAATGTCCGGGCGTACTCGGGCCAATACTCGATGACGTAGAACGCTCGGGCGCCGATGATGCCCGGCGCCAACATCCAGAATACGAGCGAGAAGATCACATCCGGCTCGATACCGACTCGTTTTCCTCGCCAGACGGCCAGGGCCGCGGCCGACACCACGGCCAGAAGCATCATCACGCCGTATCCACGGATGGGTAGCCCCTGCTCGTTGCACAGCGCCGGCAACACCCAGGCGACGATCGCGCCGATCAGCAGCAGGATGGGCACGTATCCCCAAGTATCGGCGTTGAACCCCTGCCGCCACGCTAGATAGGCCAACAGGCCGACGCTTGCCACCGCCCACAAGGCAAACAACAGACCGAACCCAAACGCCGGCCAGCCGGCAATCTCGGCGGGAATGTTAAAGAGGGTTTGGAGCATTTTTATTGGGGGTGTTCGGGAAGTCTTTCATTTAGCCCGCCGTGAATACACGGCGGGGAAGGTGGGTTCATTCAACACGGCATCCCCGGGTGTGTTCACCCAGAATCGGATATCCCCCGGGTGTGTTCACCCGGGGCTAAATACTGAAGAATACAGTTGTCGATCAGCCGCGTGTTTTCAATCTTCACCGCCAGGGTCGCCAGCGTGGCGCCGGCAATGGTCTCGACCGGCAGCAACGTATCGGGATCGACCAGCGCGACGTAGTCGATCCGAGCATCCTCGGCGGTCTCGATCACCCCGCGCATCCGGGCGGCGATCGTTTTTGCGTCTCGCTCGCCCTGCTCGACCAACTCGCCGGCCAATTGCAAGCTCTTCCACAGCACTATTGCCTTCTGCCGCGCGGCGGGGGTAAGATAGCGATTTCGGGAACTCATGGCAAGCCCGTCCGGCTCGCGCACTATCGGACAGACGCGAATCTTCGTCGGCAGGTCCAGGTCGGCCGCCATCCGCCGAATCACCAATGCCTGTTGATAATCCTTTTGCCCGAAATAGGCCGCGTCTGGTTGGACCATGTTCAGCAGTTTCAGGACGGCGGTGGCCACGCCGCGGAAATGTCCCGGCCGGCATTGACCATCCAGCGGCTCGGCCGCCGCGCCGAGGTCGACCCAGGTGTCGTGCCCCGGCCGATACACTTCCTCGCCGGCCGGAACAAACGCCAAATCCACGCCGCAACCGGCAAGCAGATCGAGGTCCGCTTCCAGCGTGCGCGGATATTTGGAGAAATCCTCACCGGGACCGAACTGGCTGGGGTTGACGAATATCGAAACCACGGTGTAATCGCATTCGGCCCGAGCGGCGCGGACCAGACTGAGGTGTCCTTCGTGCAGCGCGCCCATCGTCGGCACGAACCCGATTGCCCGTTTCCCGCGGCGCGCGGCGCCGATTTCTTCCCGCAACCGGGCAACCGTATCGACGAGTTTTGGCGTGTCGCGTCGTTGCATGTGGCAATCCTACTCTGTTTCCATTGCGGGAAGTAGGGTGGGTCAAGCAAAGCGCAGCCCCACCACGTTTTTCCCGCTGTTGGTGGGGCTGCGCTTCGCTTGACCCACCCTACACGGTTCCCCGCGCCGCCGCCAGCACTTCGGCGAAAATCGTTTCCTGGTCGTCGCTCTGGAAGCGAAGCACCGGCCCCAGCCCCGGCCGGCCGGCTTGCTCGGCCACCTCGCGGCGAATCCGTTCCAATTGCTCGACCGTCAAACGCCGCTCACAACTTCGTCCTCGGCCCCGCACGCGGGCCAACAATGTTTCCGCCGGGGCGTCCAAGAGCACGATCAGCCTCGGCCGCGCGACGGTCGGCCGCAATCGCTCGTGGCGTTCCATGTAGTCGCCGATCCGTTCTTCCGGCAACCATGCCCTGGCGAAGGCCGCCGATTGGTCGAACCAGAAATCGCTCACCGTCCAACGATCCCCCGCCCAGTCGGCCGCGTTGGTGCGTAGCAGCCCGGCGCGTTGGTCGAGAAACTCCAACTCCGTTTCCCAACCTTGGCCGGCCGGATCGGCGTAAAACGATTCCAGCCGCGTCCAGTTGGGCCGCTCCTCGATCGTCCGGGCGGGCAACTCCGCCGCCAACCGTTCGGCCAGACGCGACTTGCCGGAAGCGATTCCACCGGTGACGGCCACGTATGGCGGAGACGTATTCAAGTGTTCCAGCAGCCGGGCAATGCTCCAGTGAATCGTCGGATGGACCATCTCGCCGGCAACTTCGGCTGCCGGCTCGAGCACGAACCGCCGCCAGGCCATCCGCGGATGCGGCAGCGTCAACGCGGGAGTATCCAGCACCTGCTCATCGTACAATAGCAAGTCGAGGTCGATGGTCCTCGGTCCCCAATGTTCCTCGCGCCGCCGGCCGAGTTGGATTTCGATTTGCCGCAAGCACTCGAACAATTCGTGCGGCGCGAGCGCGGTTTCCAACTTCAGCGCGCCGTTGAGAAAACGCGGCTGTCCCGCCGGCCCGCCGATCGAGGAGGTTTCGTGCCACGTGCCGCGGGCGAGCAGTTCGATCCGCGGATGTTCGGCCAGCCGAGCAACCGCCGCCTCAAGAATCTCCCGTCGGTTTCCTTGGTTCGATCCCAGACCGATCAGGCAGGCGGGCATTGTTGTTCCGAGAAAGAATGGTTGAAAAGACGAAAGCTTTGGGGGGGCCGTCCCGGCCGCGACCGTTCGCCGCCGACTGTCGTTCCCTACGTTTGCGCTCCCCAAAGCCTTCGACATCGGCCATTCTCCGGCAGACGACGAATTTGTCAAGATACCCTTGGAAGTTGCGGATTCATGTTGAGTTTAGCAGCCCGTTGAAAAAGTCGGTTTTAGAGAGTTCGGGCGCCACTGCTGGCTTGTCCAGCAGTGTTTCCCCGTGTGTTTCTCCCCGCACTGCTGGACAAGCCAGCAGTGGCGCCCTTTTTCGACGGGCTGTCAGGCTGACATTTTCACGCCGATGTCGTACAATTGACTTTGGGACGGAAGCGCGATCGCTCGGGCGTCCAATACTCAGCCGGCGGAACCGTGGAAAAGGCAATTTTCTCCATCACCTGTACGACCTGCCGCGCGCGGCTGGCGGTCCGCTCGGAGGCGGCTATCGGCACGATTTTGGAGTGCCCTAAGTGCGAGAGCATGGTCCACATCGTGCCCCCCGAGGGGTGGAGGCCCGCCCAGTCGCCGGGGCAAGAACCGCTGCCGACCGATTCAACGGCGCCGCCCTCGCTGGACCGCGTGTCCGAAACGCCCTTGACGTTGGAACTCGATCCGGCGGCAAACTCGTTGCTCGGCAGGCTGTTTCAACACTTATGGATACTCGGAGGTTCGGCCTTCGTGGCCGTTGCCGTGGTCGTCTGGGGGTTGTGGTCGCTGCTGGCGACTTCTCAACCACCGCCGGAATCCGCTGCCTTGACGTCCGAACGCCCCGCGACTGCGGTCGCGGGGGACAACACCGAACAACCTTCGTCTCCTCCAGAACCGCGGTCCGGGGGCGTTCAAAGTCCCGACAATGCAGCCGACGACGCGGCCGCGGGCGAAAATACCAGCGGGCCGTATTCCACCGAACCACCTACTTCGACGACCGAACCCCCTTCAATTCCATCGTCGCCATCCGCGACGGAACCATCGGCGAAGTCGGCGCCTGCCGCCGCCGATCCTCCGTTTTTGTTCCCGCCCGCGGCGGAAAACGACGCCGAAGAGGATTCGCCGCCGATCGAGATTAGAAAATTGCCGCCGGCGCCGGTCGACGTCGCCGCGCGGCTGGCCGATCCGCTGGCGGAAATCGAGTTGAACGACGTACCGTTGATCGGCGTGATGGACCTGCTGTCGTCGATGAGCACGGTCCCTATAACGCTCGACGCCGACGCGCTGGCGCAACTCGGCGTCGCGCCGCGCGACCGGATCACGCTACGGCTCGATTCGACCACCATCGGCGATGCGTTGCGGACGGCCGTCGCCGAACGCGGCTTGAGCGTGGCGATCGACGGCGGAGGGCTGATCGTCACCGCACCGGCCGATTACCGCGAAACGCCGCGAAAAATCCACTACACCGTCTCGGACCTTGCCGGCGAAGACCAGGCCGCCTTGGAGAAACTGGCAACCATGATTCGCAATCTGGTCGCGCCGCGGACGTGGCGCGGCAACGGCGGAGAAGGATCGATCGAGCCGGAAGGCAACGCGCTGTTGGTCGTGCAAACCGGGGACGTTCACCGGCGGATATTGATATTTTGCGAGAAGTTGCGCAATGCCAGAGGGCTGCCGCTGCGCAGCCGCGAAGACCCTCGGCTGTTCACGCTGGCAACCCGCGCGGATCGGGCGCGCAAGACGCTCGATCGGCCGGTGACGGTCAATTTTCACGAGCCGGCCCCGTTGGCGAGGATACTTGCCTATCTGAGCCAGGCGACCGGCGTCGACGTCCTCGTCGATCGCGCCTCGCTGGCGCTGGCCGACACTTCGGATCAAGTGGAAGCGACTCTGACGGCTCGGAAGCAGAGGCTTGGCGAGGCATTGACCGCGTTGCTTCGCCCGTTGGGGTTGACCTACCGGATCGTGGGCGATGAATTGATCCAGGTGACCACGGAAGAGGCCGCCGAAGAGCGGCTGGAGTTGGAGTTTCTCCCGATTGGCCCCTGGTTGGACAGGGGGGTCTCGGCCGAGCGGTTGGCCGAGCAGTTGAAGGCCCGGGTAGCACCAGTCTCCTGGAGCGACGTGGGCGGAGAGGCCGACATCTATTTCGACGCCCCCTCCGATTGCCTGATTGTGTTGCAATCGCAGCCGGCCCAGGCGGCTATTCAGAGGTTGTTGGCGACGCCCGCCAAAAGGTAGGCCGGGTCGTGACCCGGCACGTTTTGGTCGACAACGGCCAACGATTGCAAACGACCGCTGGGTTGCAACCCGGCCTACTCTCTGTCCTACAATCATACATAAAGTCGTATGTCCTCCGCTGTTCTGCGGGGTTGACCTGCATCCAAGGGCCTGTTACCTTTCGTGGTTTCGGATGGTCTAGTTAATCTACGATGGTTCCTGGAGCCGGCAACCGTGGCTTACGACAGTATTGTATGCGTAAAACAAGTTCCCGATACGGCCAACGTCACCACCGAGGCCATGAGGGAGGATGGGACCGTAAATCGGGGGTCCTTGCCGACCGTCTTTAACCCGGAAGACCTCCATGCGCTGGAATCCGCCCTGGCGGTCCGCGACGAATATGGGGGAACTGTCACGGTTATCAGTATGGGGCCGCCCAAGGCGGCCGACGTGCTCCGCGACAGCCTCTTCCGTGGCGCCGATCGGGCGATCCTCTTGACCGACCGCCGCGCGGCGGCCAGCGACACGCTGGCCACGAGCTACATCCTCAGCCAGGCCATCAAGACGATCGACCGCTATGATTTCATCTTTTGCGGCCGGCAGGCGATCGACGGCGACACGGCCCAGGTCGGCCCCCAATGTGCCGAAAAGCTGGGCATTCCGCAGATTACCTATTTGCATGAGATGGTCTCCATTCAGGACCACGTTGCCCGTGTGCGTCGGAGCATCGGCCACGGCTGGGAGATCGTCGAGGCCAAGTTGCCCGTGTTGATCACCGTGATCGAGTCGGCCAACCGGTCGCGTCCGCCGTCCGCCCGACGGGTAATGCGAATGAAGTGGGCAAGAGTACACGCCGAGGTGGCAATGGAAGTGAAGGCCGAGATGCCCGAGGGGGCCGAGGAGCAGCTTGCCGCCGAAACCGAACGCCGCGTCCAGGAGTTGCGCGAAAAAGGCCTGTTGATCGAACAGTGGGATCTCGACCATATCCAAGCCGATCTTTCCCGCTGCGGGTTGGCCGGCTCGCCCACCAAGGTTCATCGCATCCAAGCGATCGTGTTGACCAAGGAGGGCTACACCGAAGTGCAGCCTTCCGAAACCGGCATCAAAGAATTGATTCACGAATTGGTAGTTGACCGAACTTGGGGATGAAGAAAGAGGGGGATCGGGATTCGGGGCTCGGGATTCGGGAGAACAAAGACAACCCGAGTCCCGAGTCCCGAACCCCGAACCCCGAACCCCGAACCCCGAACCCCGAACCCCGAACCCCTATGCTCGAACCAAACCGCCAAGGCGAAGTCTGGGTATTTGCCGAACAAGAAGACGGCGCGCTGCACGACGTCGCTCTGGAACTCTGTGGCAAGGCGCGCGAACTGGCCGACCGATTGGGTGTCTCCACCGGAGCGGTCCTGCCCGGGGCCGGCGTGGGCGAAATGGCCAAAAAGCTCTTCGCCTACGGCATCGACAACGTCTATCTGGTCGATCATCCGCGGCTGTCCCATTACCAGACGCTCCCTTACGCCCGTGCGCTCGAGACCTTGATCGGAAAGCACCGGCCGCAGATCGTCATCGTCGGCGCCACGGCCATCGGCCGCGATCTGGCCCCGCGCGTGGCATCGACTTTGCGGGCCGGACTGACCGCCGACTGCACTGCCCTGGACATCAGCGACGTAACCGATCCGAAAACCAGCGTCGAACATAAGAACCTCTTGCTGCAAATCCGTCCGGCCTTCGGCGGAAACATCATCGCCACGATCGTCAACTTCGACCAATGGCCGCAGATGGCAACCGTTCGCGAAGGCGTTATGCCCCTGAAATCGCCGACGAACAACCGGACGGGTAAAGTCGTCGAGGAAAAAGTCGAAATCGACGACACCGCGATGGCTCTGAAACTGATCCAACGGCACGTCGAGAAGCGAAAGGTGAACCTCAAGGGCGCCCGGGTGATCGTCGCCGGCGGCGGAGGCATCGGCAGCAGGGACAATTTCAAGCTGATATACGATCTGGCCGGGGCCATCGGCGGAGCGGTCGGCGCCAGCCGAGCGGCCATCGACGGAGGACTGATCGACAAGGATCATCAAGTGGGCCAGACCGGCACGACCGTCCGGCCGGCCCTGTACATCGCCGTGGGCATCAGCGGCGCGATCCAGCATCGCGCCGGAATGGAGGAATCGGCCAAGATCATCGCCATCAACACCGACCGCGACGCACCGATCTTCTCCGTGGCACACTACGGAATCGTCGGCGACTACAAACAGATCATCCCGATGATGATTAAGGCGATCAAGGAGAAGAAGTGATTAGTGGATAGTGGGTAGTGGGTAGTGAAAAACGCCCCGCGACTGCGGTCGCGGGGGTGTACCGCTTGCGGTTTCGCAATCTTCCCCGAGGAGTTTCTCCGTGGCGAATTTCTTTCTCGACAACGACGACATACAATTCCTCTTCCGGCATATCGATCTGGCCGAGTTGGCGCGGATTCAGGAGGACGACTTCGCCCACAACGGCGACGACTCTTCCGGCTACGCCCCGCGCGACGCGGCCGACACGGTGGACAACTACCAACGTGTGCTGGAGATCGTCGGCGAAGTGGCGGCCGAAGTTGTCGCCCCCAGCGCCGAGCAGATCGACCACGAAGGGAACACCCTGAACGAGGACGGCACGGTCACGCTGCACCCGCTGGTTCAGGAGAACCTCAAGCGGCTCAGCCAGGCCGACATGATGGGGTTCATCTTGCCTCGCTGCTACGGAGGCTTGAACTGCCCCATGCTCATCTACACCATAGCCACCGAGATCATCAGCCGGGCCGACGCCTCGCTGATGACCCTCTTCGGATTGCAAGGGATCGCCTCGACCGTCTACGCCTTCGCCAACGACGAGATCAAGGACGAGGTTCTGCCCCGTTTCGCCAGCGGCGAAGTCACCGCCGCTATGGTCCTTACCGAACCCGACGCCGGCAGCGATTTGCAGGCCGTCCGTTTGCGGGCCTTCCAGGACGATCAGGGCAACTGGTATCTCAACGGCGTGAAGCGGTTCATCACCAACGGTTGCGGCGAAATCCTTTTGGTCCTCGCCCGCAGCGAGCCGGAAATCGCCGACGGACGCGGCCTCAGCCTGTTCATCGCCGAGCGGAACGAGCGGGTAAAGGTCCGCCACCTGGAGGATAAGCTGGGTATCCACGGCTCGCCCACCTGCGAGTTGGTCTTCGACAACATGCCTTGCCGGCTGGTCGGCGAGCGGCAGCGGGGATTGATTACTTACGTCATGGCGATGATGAACGGCGCGCGGTTGGGGGTCGCCGCCCAATCGCTGGGTATCGCCGAGGCGGCCTATCGCATGGCGCGGACCTACGCCCACACCCGCCAGCAGTTCGGCGGACCGATCGAGCGGTTGCCCGCCGTGGCCGAAATGGTCACCGATATGAAGATCGACATCGAGGCGGCCCGGGCCTTGGCCTTCGAGACCGCGCGAATCTGCGACCACGACAACAACAACCTCCGCGTCTTGGAAATGGGGCCGGAGTTGGAAAAGGACGAAAGAAAACGCCGCAAGCAGTTGTCCCGAGCGCTGAAGCGAATGAACGGCATGTTGACGCCCATGAGCAAGTATTACTGCTCCGAGATGTGCATCCGCGTGGCCCACAACGCCATCCAGGTGCTCGGCGGTTCCGGCTACATCAAGGACTATGCCGCCGAACGCCACGCCCGAGACGCTCGGATCACCACCCTCTACGAAGGGACCAGCCAGTTGCAGGTCATGGCGGCGGTGCGCGGGGTCACCTCCGGTTCGCTGAACACCTGGTCCGAGGAGCACGAAAAACGTACTTACGACGACCATATCCTCGAAGAGCTTAAACAGAAGCTCATCGAAGCGCGGCAGCTTATCGTCGAGACCATAACGCTTGTCAAATCGAAGAGTACGTCGTATCTCGATCTCTCCGGCCGTCGTTTGGTCGATTCGGCCCTCACGGTCATCTGCGGCCATCTGCTGCTCGCTCAAGGCGCCGTGGACGAGCGAAAGAAGCGTGTCGCCCGCCGTTTCATCGAGCGTGGATTATCCGTGTTGCGGATGAACTGCGCCCAGATTCACGCCGGCGACATGTCTCCGCTGGAGGAATACGCCATTCTGGCCGGGCCGGTTCCGGCGACGGTTTGACGGCATGTTTCATCAATGTGTAGCGGGCGGGCTTGCCCGCCGCGTTTTTCCACACGGCGGTCAACATCGCCCGCTACACTTCCCCACACCCGCCCGCTTCGTCCGGGGGGATTGACGGTCCACTCTACGAACCGATAAACTTATTGTCAGATGGATACTTATCGAGCCGGACTTCTTCACCAATCCCGCACGCGAACCTAAATCGGAGGGGTTATGGGTATTATCACGGCGAATGTCGAACTTTCCAACCCACGGCAACCGCAACTACACCCCCTGGAGGTTTCCGCACTGGTCGATACCGGCGCGATGACCATCTGCATACCCGAACACGTTGCCCTCCAGTTGCAACTTACGGAGATTGAAAAACGCGAAGTGACGACGGCCGACGAGCGTTCCCATCTGGTGCCTTACGTTGGTCCGATCCAAATCCGATTTCAGAACCGCACCTGTTTCACCGGGGCACTCGTCATAGGCGACACGGTGCTGCTGGGCGCCGTTCCGATGGAAGACATGGACTTGGTCATCTCTCCGTCCCGTCAAACCATCGTGGTGAACCCGAAGAGTCCCAACATCCCGTCGGCGGTTGTGAAGTAGAAGGCCAAGATATGAAAAGCGTTGCACCAGCGGACAGGAAAGCAGGGGAACCTTTTCTCCAGACGGCAACCGCCTGCATTTTTTGTGTTGTACGGGCTATTGATTCCGAGGTAGCTAATGTCGCTGTGAACTGGGTGGCATGGGTAAGCAAAGCTTACCCGTGAACCGTGGAAAACACGGCACGGGTAAGCTTTGCTTACCCATGCCACCCTCGACAATATCAATCTCGGAGTCAATAAATGATCATTGTTGAACCAAAGAAAGGGGGGTGACATGAGCCTGACAATTCCAACCACCGACGAGGCCAAACCTTTCTGTGAGGTCTCCTCAGATGACCCAACGCATTCATCAAACCTACAGCTTTTCTCATTGCGCCAGGCCTATGGGTACTGGAAAGAACTCCAAGGAAAGAAAGCAATGCTTACACCCTTCCAAGTTAAGGAGTACCTGGTTTTCATTGTTGTTTGCGCGGGCACCAGTATTTCACAACTCCTTGGCCAGAATGCCGTACACTCTGGGACGGGCAACAGAGTCGATTCGCCAAAGATCCTATTTGACAGAATTTTTGGCGCGGGCCATTTAAGGGAGGAGAGGTTCAATACATTCATTGATCTCTATGATGACTGCCGCCATTTTGGCTCACCGAAATATCCAAGCATCGCTAGCCTCACAGAAGCGGAGTGTGAACAGCATCTTAGCCTTATCGAGGCACTATGGGACGAGATAGTCATGAAGTACCAAGATGAAGGGAATGACGCCAATGGCGATCTTGCTGAGTTCGAGACTGTACGAGACTTGGTGTGATCGCCGGGTGCCGTTTTTCTCGATCGGCAGTTCTGTCTTTGCCAAGACCAGAATGTCCCCTCTTGTGCGAACCCTGTCCCTAGCTTCATTGCCTAGGCCGCGTGAACTTGCTGCTGAGATTTGTCGTTATGCATCATCGAGGAGATCAACGAAATGGACACGAAAAGAAAGGTTCTCCCCCTGAAAGAAGCTTATCGCTTCGGTGCCGAGCACGCGCTTGAGCGAGAGATGGCGGGCATCAGGGAAATGGAGATCGAGTGGGATCTCTCGTATACATCCTCCCTGCGTCGCGGATTTGTGGTCGATATTTTCACAAAGAAACAACTGTTCGACAGCTTCAAGGAGCAGTACTGGCCGACCGGCAATACCACTTGGGGTCAACGGAAGAGTGAGTTCTGGTTGCGCCTCAAAAGTCGCTATGAGGACTTTCTTGCCGGCCGTGGCGAATCCGATTCAGAAGCAGAGGACGAAGATGAGGACCAGGCCTTCGCCGCAGAAGCCGACCTGCGTGACTTCTTGGCGAGTAACTTGGATCGTGTGGAAGCCGGACTCAGGCTTTACCACCAAGGTGAACGAAACGGTGTGGAGTTTCCGATCGATGACGGTCGGATCGACATCTTGGCCGTGGACAAGGCTGGCCGATTCGTGGTCTTTGAGTTGAAGCTGGCGCGCGGTCGAAACAAAGCCCTTGGTCAGATTCTTTACTACATGGGCTGGGTTGACAAGCACCTCGGCAACGGTCCATGCCGGGGCATCATCATAGCGAAAGAGATACCCGACGACCTCCTTCTCGCGGTGCAGCGGGTTCAAGGCGCGTCGCTCTACCGATATAAGCTCAGTGTGTCCGTGGAACAAGTCTCCTGAAGCGTTGGAACGAACAACGGAACGAACAACGGGGTCGAACAACGGGGTCGGGAGTGTTAAATATCAGTGCGGGAGTTATAAAATCTCGTTGACCAAGAACCACATCGGACAACGCGGTCTCCGCCCCCTTGCCGAGTTCTCCATGAGTAGTATGCTAAAGGTATGAGAGCAAAGGTATATCTCGAAACCAGCGTGGTGAGCTACTACACCGCACGGCCGAGCCGTGACGTCGTGGTTGCCGGGCACCAACAAGCGACGCATGATTTATGGGAGCGGCTAGGTCACGATTTTGAGCCGTTTGTCTCCGCGGTAGTTGTCGAAGAATCTGGAAATGGGGATGCGGATCAGGCGAATAAACGACTTCAAGCCATCAGTTCATTCCGTGTATTTCAGATCACGCTGGAGGCGGAGGCACTTGCACATCGAATTATTGCCGGTGGAGGCATTCCGCCGGAGTATCCGGAAGACGCGCTGCATATTGCATTGGCTGCAATCGGCGGCGTTGACTTTCTGGTCACATGGAACTTCGCCCACATCAACAATCCCTTCACGCGTATGATGATCCGTCAGATTGTGGAGAACGAAGGCTACGTTTGTCCGGAAATCGTATCGCCCGACGAACTCTTGGGAGACGAGACATGAAAGACCCTATCGTGGCCGAAGTGCGAAAACACCGCATGGAACACGCCAAACGGTTCAATTTCGATCTCGCTCTAATCTGCGAGGACTTTCGCAAACTCGAAGCCGAACTCGGCGACCGTCTTGTCCGTCCTCAGCCCAAACGCTTGCGACCGACGAGCGGACCGACGACGGGGTCCGAAAATATTAACAAAAGCTAGCCGCTTTCCACCCACGGTCGGCCGAAACGCGGCGATTCGGCCGTTGTATTCCTTGCCATCACGACGTACAATTAAAATGAGTGGGGCGGTATGAGTATGTTGGCCGTCGTTTGCGGGAGCGAGGATTCATGGCCGGTCGTGGACTTGAACGGATTCGGGACGCGATACTTGACCATCGCTACTCGTTGACGGAACACGCATACGAAGAAATGGACGAGGACAACCTCGATGTGCTGGACGTGGAGGCTGCGATTCTTACCGGCGAGATCGATCAAGTATTGACCGTCGATCCCCGCGGTACCCGTTATGTTGTTGTCGGAAACGCCACGGACCAACAAACGGCAGTCGGAGTGGTGGTTCGGTTTGTAGAACGCGATCAACTCTTGATCATTACGATTTACGAAGTCAAGTGAGGCGCGTGACATGTACGGCTTTTCTTGCGAACATTGCGGCGGCACGGTACGCGAGCGGCGAGTGGATCGAGAGGCGCTGCGGCACAAAGGGAGTTTTGTCATCCTGGAGGATTTGCCCGTCGGCGTTTGCGACAAGTGCGGCGGGCGATATTTCGACGCCTCGATCCTTCGCCGCGTTGCTGAAATCGGCCGCGGCACGGCTCCCTCGCTGCGGACGATGGAAGTTCCCGTCGATCGATACGCCCCCATGTGATGATCGCCGACCGGCCCCGTGCCCATCGCGGGGTGAAATCGGGATGAAATGTAGAATATAGGATTGATAATTCGCGGCCGGCCCCCTATTATTCTATATCTCGCGTACAACATCCTGTATTCCACATTCTAATGGGCATGTTTACCGGCAAGATCGGTCTGGCGATGGGCGTGGCCAACGAGCGGAGCATCGCTTGGGCCATCAGCCGGGCACTATTGGACGAGGGGGCCGAACTGGCCTTTACACACCTACCAGGCCCGTCCAGCCAGAGTCGCGTCGCGGAACTCGTCGCACCGCACGGGCCGAAAATCGTCCTGCCCTGCGACGTGCGGAAGGACGCCGACATCGCTCGGGTGTTCGACGAAATCCGCGAGGTTTACGGCCGGCTCAATCTGCTGATCCACTCGATCGCCTTCGCCCCGCCCCAAGAGCTAGGCGAACCCTACGTCGAAACGAGTCGCGCGGGCTGGCACTTGGCGATGGACATCAGCGTTTACAGTCTGGTGGCCGCGTGCCGGGCGGCGGCCCCGCTGATGGCCGACGGAGGCACGGTCCTGACCATAAGCTACTACGGCGGCGAGAAGGTCGTGCCCGGCTACAACGTGATGGGCGTCTGCAAGGCGGCCCTCGAACACAGCGTCCGCTACCTAGCCTGGGATCTCGGCCGACGGAACATCCGCGTCAACTGTCTCAGCGCCGGCCCGCTGCGCACGCGCAGTTCCGCGGGCATCGCGGGCGTTGCCGCGCTACGCGAACACGCCGCCGAGAAATCGCCGCTGGGCCGCAACGTCGAAGCGGACGAAGTCGCCGCGACGGCCCTCTATCTGCTCGGCGAGCAGTCCCGCGGAGTGACCGGCGAGACGATCCACGTCGATTGCGGTTACAGCATCGTCGGACTGTGAGGGGCGGGGAGTTCAGAAAATGGACGGAACGCGAAAGACCGTGTTATCGCGTCGCGGCGTGCCGATTCGGCTTCCCGACGAGCGCTGGTCGCACATCGAATTTGAACATGACGACTTGCAAGGCATGAGAGACGAGGTAATGCGCACCGTTCGTGAACCGGAACGCATTCTAGCGGGCGGCGAGGACGAATTACTCGCCGTTAGGGAGGTTGAACAAGGCAAGTGGTTGGTGGTAATATACAAAGAGATCTCACCGTCTGATGGGTTTGTGATTACCGCGTATTTAACCCGCCGTGAAAGACAACTCGAGCGGAGGACCGTATTATGGCCATAGCGGCAATTCACGATTATGCGACGCTTCTGCCGTTGTTGAAAAAAACGCCCGATCGGCAGTTGTGGTGCAGCTACGATCAAGAGGCGGACGTGCTTTACGTTACGTTTCAACGCCCGACAAAAGTCACCGACAGCGAATTGACCGACGATGACGTGGTCGTTCGCTACAGCGGCGATCAGGTCGTCGGATACGACATCCTTCACGCCAGCAAACGGCCGTGATTTTTCATTCGCAAAACCGATGACCCACGGGGCGGTAATACGTTATGCTGAAGCATAACCTACTCGATTGGGACCGCACGCTTCTCTGGCACGCCTTCACGCAAATGGCCGAATACGAGCCGTTTGTGATCGAACGGGCCGAAGGGTGCGTGCTGGTCGATATCGACGGCAACGAGTACATCGACGGCGTGAGCAGTCTGTGGTGCAACATTCATGGCCACCGCCACCCGAGGATCGACGCCGCCGTGCGCGAGCAACTCGACAAAGTGGCCCACGTGACGAACCTCGGCGCGTCGAATCCCACCACGATACGGCTCGCCAAGCGGTTGGTCGATATCGCCCCGCCGGGGTTAACCCACGTCTTCTTCTCCGACGACGGGGCCACGGCCGTCGAGGTGGCGGTGAAAATGGCCTTCCAGTATTGGCGGCAGTGCCCCGATCCGCCCTCACCCCCGGCCCCTCTCCCAAAGGGAGAGGGGAGTTGTTGTGGGATGACCGCCGGAGATAAAAATTGCTTCGTGGCGCTCGGCGAGGCGTATCACGGCGATACGATCGGCAGCGTGAGCGTCGGCGGTGTCGAGCGGTTCCACGCCATGTTCCGGCCGCTGCTGTTCGAGACGCTGCGCGTGCCTGCCCCGGACAGCTACCGTCGGCCGCCGAACGTCGCGCCGGATGAGCTTTGCCGACACCATTTGGCGGGATTGGAAAAGGTGCTGGCCGAGCATCATCGGCGGATCGCCGCATTGGTGATCGAGCCGTTGGTGCAGGGTGCGGCGGGCATGATTATGCACCCGCCCGGCTATCTGCGAGGGGTCCGCGAGTTGACACGCAAGTACGACGTGCTCCTGATCGCCGACGAGGTGGCCGTCGGGTTCGGCCGGACCGGCAAGATGTTCGCCTGCGAGCACGAAGAGGTCGTGCCCGATCTGCTCTGCCTGGCGAAGGGACTTACGGGCGGATACCTGCCGATGGCCGCCACGCTGGCGACCGACGAAATCTGGAACGCCTTCCTGGGCGATTACTCCGAGGGCAAGGCCTTCTTTCATGGCCACACTTACGGCGGCAACCCACTGGGCGCGGCCGCGGCGCTGGCCACGCTCGATGTGTTCGAGCAGGAGCGGACGTTGGAAAAGCTACCGGCCAAGATCGCCCGATTGGAGGAGCATCTTGCCCGGCTCGCCCGGCTGCCGCACGTGGGCGACGTGCGCAGGCGGGGTCTGATCGCCGCGGTCGAACTGGTCCAAGACGCGGCCACGAAGGAGCCGTATCCCTGGACGGAAAAGCGCGGACAGCGGGTCTGCGATTTCGCCCTGACCCAAGGCGTTTGGCTCCGCCCGTTGGGCAACGTGATCGTCATCATGCCCCCGCTGGCGATAACGTTGGAGCAGTTGGACAAGATCATGGAGGCGGTGGAAAAAGGAATACCGGCAGCGACTGCGTAGCCCATTGCGGAACGGATCATAGGCCCAATTGCCGCTTGATTGCCTGCTCCACCTGCTGGAGGTCGGAATCGGACAAACGGCCGGCCAGGTTGCTCAACCGGGTCTTGCTCACGGTGGCAATCTGATCGGCAAGCGCCTTGTTCTGCCGATCGCCCAACATTACGTAAGCCTCGCTCGGATAGAGCCGGTCCACCTTGGTCGTCAACGGCACGACCTGGACCCGGTTCAGATGCCGGTTCGAGATGTCGTTGCTGACGATCACCGCGGGGCGTTGTTTGCGAATTTCGCCGCCGATGGACGGATCGAAATTGACCCACCAGACTTCACCGCGCCGCATCGTAGGCGTCCTCCAACGTGGCCTCCGACCATTCGTGCGCTTCCGCTTCCCTGGCCTCGTCGAGTGCCATCCGGCGGTAGCCGTCCTCCATGTCGGAATCCATGATCTGCGGACGCACCAGAGCTTCGATAAACCGGCTAATGTTTCCTCGCCCCACGGTCTTGTGCAAGCCGTCGTAAACTTGCTCGTCGATTGTAATTGTGAGTTTCTTATGCATCGGAAATCTCCTGGGCACCCGGAGACACGTATTCTATACGTATAATACCATTCTTGCCGGTGGACTGCAAGGCAGCCCTTCTGAGGATCAATATCACGAAAAGCAACAACGAGGGTGTTGGGTTATCGGCAGGGCATTTACCCCGGATGATCGTCTGGCCAACACGCACGCCATGCCGGAACCTCTTGCAGCACACCATCGGTCATGGTGATTGCCGGCCCACACGGTAAGGTCTATGATTAGCTTGATGGCGTCCGGGAATCGGCCCGGAAAAACATCTATTTAGCCCCGGGTGAATACACCCGGGGTACGGTCCGGTGCGTCCAACCACTCTTCCCCGCCGTGTATTCACGGCGGGCTAAATGGTATTCACGGCGGGCTAAATGGAAATATTCTCGACAAAAACCAGGGGGTCAGGAGGCTGCCAATCATGAAACAATCCTTCAGCTACCGACGTGTTGCAGTTGCCGCGATCGTGGCGTTTTCCGTGGCGTTTTCCGTCCTTTGGTACCACGGTATCATTGCACCGAGTCCGTCATACAGGCCGGCCAACTCGATCATGGTCATCGCGCCCTACCGTTACAGCGGGACTTGGGTGTTCGACGATCCCAGTGCGGGGCTTGTCCGCGAACCGTTCGTCGGCGGCATTCCCGAGATGATCGACACTTTGGTGGCCGATATCCCCAATGCGGACAAAGGTTTTCGGCTTACGTTTTCCGCCCGCGAGTTTCCGGGCTATCAAAGGAAACTGACGTGGCAGCGCGGCGATGAGCAAGGAAATTGGTATCGGCTGGACGGCACGTCCGATGAAGGCTGGATTTGCCCCGTCTTGTTCAAGTACTATCGCGAGGCGCCGAAAGAGCTGTACGTTAAAGCCGACCCGAAGGAATAGCCGGTTCCGACAAAAAGGACTGAGGTCGTGTGCCACTGGCTATGTCAGTGCTTTGGGCTTGCTCGCTGCAATCCAAGACTCCCGCCCCCTTTTTATCGCGCGCTTCACCTTTTCCCCTTGCTGTTGCAATATCTATCGGAAAACCAGTGGAATTACAGTGATATCCGTACTGCCCGCACCCCCGGCCCCTCTCCCAACGGGAGAGGGGAGACAATTACAGCGAACTGAGCCTTGCGAAGTTGATCGTCGTGTTCAGGGGAAACACGCCGTAGATGCCGCGGGTAAAGACCAGGTCGATGAAATCGTCGGCCACGAGGACCGGGCTTTTCGGCACGATGATTATGTCGGAGTCGTCGATCCAGATCTCGCCCCTGGGACACGGCTGGTTGCCGAACAGCGCGGCTTGCAGATCGATCATCGTGGCCAGCAGCCGCCAGTCGTCGCCGCGGCGGAAGACGACGATCTGCCGCAGGTTGGCCCCCACCCGCCAACTGCCGGCCATGCTGATCGCTTGAATGGCGGTGGTCGGGCCGGTCAACTCGAACCGGCCGGGGTTGTGTACCTCGCCCAACACGAAGACGTAGCGCGGCGCCCGCTGCACGAGGATCGGAATCACCTGCATCCCCTCGACGATCTGCCGGTAACACTCGTTCAACTCGACTTGAAACTCGGGCAGGGTCAACCCTTGGGCCAGGACCGAACCGATCGCCGGCAAAGAGACGGTCCCCTCGGGCGTGACGCGGACGAATTGGCTCTGTCCGCCGATACCCGCCCGGCGGTCGACCGTCGCTCGTAGGTCTTTCAGCTTCGTGTTCACCTTCAACGGCGTGACCGTGATGGCGGGAATCTTGTAGTATTTTTTGTACTTCTCTTCGAGCGAATCGCGGAGTTGGGTTACGGTCAGATTGGTGGCGTGGACCTGGCCCAGCAGCCGCAGGGTGATGGTGCCGTCCGGTTGGATCAACAGACTGCGGTTGATTTCCGGGTCGGTGAACGATTCCACCTGTATCTCGTCGCCCACGTTCAGCCGGTAGGGCGTCGGGGTCTCTTCCCGCGTCAGGCGATAGACCACGTCGAGCTGGTCGTCGACGCGCAGGCGGTACTCTTGCACGTGTGCCAGCCGCGCGTGCCCGACGTACTCGCCTTGGGCGTAGGCCTGCCATTGGATCGCGCGGCACGCCTCCCAGCCGCGCCGGCTATAGCGGCAGATGGAGCCATCCACGCCGCGGATGTCGCACGGCGCGGCGGGTCCAAGCGCCTGACAAAGGAGAATTTCATGTCGCTCCTCCGGGGGTTTGGAGGCAATGCGCGCCGAGTCGATATCGGCATGGCGAAGCCTCGCCGGAGCGGCCACGCCCATTGGAGCGATTCTTTCTCCAGATTTCCAAGTCGCCGGCCAGTATACCATCGTCAATACGACCGCCACCGCCAGATAAACGCGCCACGTACTGCTCCGGCTCATGGCAACCGAGGGCAAAGTCATGTCGAGTTGAGGGAAGTTATGTCTCATGGCCGTATGATAACTGCTTATTTCCGATAGGCTGGCGATCCCCAGGTCATCCTTTGGGCGGCGGCCGGCGTTTCCGCTGCCGACCGGTCCACGGTCCTGATATTCCCTTCCACCGGCGGCAAGCGTCTCGGCTCGCCCGGTTGCCCGGCCGCTTGCGTCGGCGGTTGAACGACGCCGGGAAAGTTCGTCGCGCCGTTCGACATCCGCGACAACGTCCGTGGATCGACCCAGCGGACCGGCGCGTTGCCCGCCATGGACGCCGCTTTCCGCCGTGCGATTTCGGCTTGCTCGATCATCGCCGCCTCTCGTTCCGCCCGTTCGGCCAGCGCCGTTTGTCCCAATTGGCGATAGACCACGACCAGATTTCGCCACGTGGTCGATTGCCGGCATAAGGAGAGGCTGTACTCGAACATGTCTCTGGCGGACGAATAATTTCCCGACCGCGCCAGCAGTACGCCCAGGTCGTTGGCCGCCATGAAGTTTTCGGGAAACACCAGCAGCGCGGCCTGGTAGAATACCATTGCCTTCGGCGCGGCGGCCGCCCCGGCGATGCCCTTCTTGCCGGCCAGGGTGTCGTGCAGTTTGCCTAAGGCGCGCAAGGCCATCGCACCGGCCACCTCGCGCCCCGCCGCGACCGCGAACTGCTCCTGGGCAAACGTGAAATAGCACTTCATCGCCGTCATCGAGGTCACGTTTTCCGCGTCGGTTTTCAGCACCGGCGTGGCGTGGGCGGCGATGATCCGCGGCAGGTCCAATTCGGCCTCCAGCCGCGGCCCGCTGGGCAAAAAGTCACCGGCCTCCTTCATCGCGGTCAAGGCGGCGGCCAACGCATGGCCGTGAACGTTCGTCTTTTGCTCGGTGTCCAGACCTCCGGCGATCAACCGCAGCGCGCCGAGGAACTCCGCACGCGCCGCGAAGAACGCGCCGCGCCCAGCCAACTCTAATCCATGTCGGGTCTGCCGGTCGGCCTGCCGGGCGATAAGCTCCAGTTGTTTGGAACGTTTTTGGTCCAGGTCGGCCGTCTTCAGCGGCGAGGCGACCGATGCGGGAAGCTCTCGCGGCGGCCAGGGCGATTCTTTCGCCAGCGCCTCGGACGATTGCCGAACGGTTTGCAACGGATCGGCCAGTTCCGGCCCCGACGCGGCGGCCGGGTCGGATGCCAAGCCGAAAACCGCCACTGTCAGCATAACCGAAATATCCCGCACTATCCGATTCATCGCTCTTCCGTGACAATATCCCTTAATCGCTACGCACAGCCAGACAGTCCGTGACGGCTGCTCCTACTCTGACTGATCGGCCGGTTATTCCGACGGCGCTAAGCAAAAATAGGCGCCCGTCGCGACGGCGGCAGTAAACGGCCCGAACAGTCGTCACAAGCGTCGCCGTCGGCACGGCCTTAACCGCCCATTGAAAAAGGGTGCCACTGCTGGCTTGCCCAGCAGTGCGGGGAGAAACACCCGGGAAAACACTGCTGGACAAGCCAGCAGTGGCACCCGAACTCTCGGAAACCGACTTTTTCAACGGGC
>JAUWNG010000198.1 GCA_030612765.1 Planctomycetota bacterium | reverse complement strand
TTGGAGCGCGACGGTTACGAACCGGTGCTGAAACATTCCCGCTGGTGTCTGCTGAAACGGCAGGAGAACCTGACGGAGAAGCAGGCGGTGAAGTTGTCGGAGTTGCTTCAGTACAATCTGCAATCGGTCCGCAGTCGTCTGCTGCGAGAGGACTTCCAGCGGTTCTGGGAGTATTGTTACCCGGTGTGTGCGGCGAAGTTCCTCGATGAGTGGTGTACCCGAACGATGCGTTCGAAGATCGGGCCTATGAAGAAGATGGCCGGGACGTTGCGTCGTCACCGGGACTTGATTCTCAACTGGTTCCGAGCGGAAGGGGCCATTTCGGCGGGGATTGTGGAAGGTTTCAGCAACAAAGCAAAACTGACGATGAGAAAAGCGTATGGCTTTCGGACGGCGACAGCCATCGAAATCGCCCTATATCACCCACTTGGAGCCCTCCCCGAGCCAGAATTTACCCACAGATTTTGCTGAGGAGGCGTTTTTTTACATCTCGATTTTCGCCGCCTCGGCCTTTTTCCTTTTTCGGTGTTGATGAATCAAGCTATCAGGATTGACTATACCGCACAAAATTACAAGGCACTTGTCACCCCCCCCACTGCATTACTATTCCCCAAGCTCTAGCGTAATTGCCGGTGTTAAACCGGAGGCTTGCTCTTTTCCCTTCGTGTTACGACCAGACCTGTGAAGAGTCCGTTCGCCCTTCGTTGCGTATGCCAGACACTCATTGAGGTCGGCCGGTTCGAGATACGGATAGGCTTCCAGGATTCGCTCTCGCGACTCGCCCGCGGCCAGCAGCCCGACAATTGTCCCGACCGTGACGCGCAAGCCCCGAATGCACGGCTTGCCGCCCATGACCGTCGGGCTATGAGTGATCCTGGTGAATTTCACGGCAACCTCCTCTTCCAAACAGACCGGCTGCACAACAAGCGAACAATTCAATTATAGCTCGAGCGGGATTCCGAGGGCACTCCAAGAGGGACGAAAAACCGCGTTGTTTTTCGGGATACTCCTACTCGCTGGCCGATTCTGATAAGATGGCGTTTGGACTTTAATTCGTATCTGTTGCGGAAGGTTCGCGTAGGGTGGGTCAAGCGCAGCGCAGCCCCACCAAAAACCGCGAAAATGCGTGGTGGGGCCACGTTGCGCTTGACCCACCCTACTTTCCATCGGAGCGATTCCCCGTGTTGATTGGACCGGTATTCACGCGCGAGTTGGCGATTGCGCCGCGGCGGATCAAGCTGTACGTCGCTCGGTCGGCGTATGCGCTGGCGCTGTTGGTGTTGATGAGCACGGCGTGGCTGGTCCTGACCGGGACGCAGTTGGTCCGGGACGTCGGCGATCTGGCCCGATTCGGCACGGTTCTGTTCCAAATACTCGCCCCATTGCAGTTGGCGTTGGCGATATTTTTCGCGGCGTTGCTGGCGGCCAGCGAGGTCGCCCACGAAAAGGACCGCCGCACCCTGGTCCTACTGCTGTTGACGAACCTTTCCAACAGCGAGTTGGTCCTCGGCAAGCTCTTGGCGAGCCTGCTAAGCGTGTTGGTGCTGTTGGCCGCCGCGCTGCCGGTGTTTTTGTTGACGGCGCTGTTGGGCGGCGTGTCGTACGGACAGATTGCCCGGGCGATGGCCGTCACGTTGGCCGCCGTGTTGGCCTGCGGCAGCCTCGGATCATTGCTGGCGCTGTGGCGAGAGAAAACGTTTCAGGCGCTGGCTTTGACCGTACTGGTCTTGGTGGCGTGGCTGGCGGCGGGCGAGATCGTCGCCGCCGGGGTGCTGGGAGAGAGTTTTGGCGAGGGCGGATTGCCCTGCCGCGCACTGGCCGCGGGATTTAGTCCCTGGCAAGCGATTCAGGAGGCCGCGCGGCCTTATGCGTACGATCAACCGGCGCTCGGACTGCTGGGTACGCCCGTCAATCTGTTCCTCGTCACCGCCGTGGCCATCTCGTTGCTGCTCAACGGCTTGGCGGTGGCGATGGTGCGGGTGTGGAACCCGTCGAGGAATGATGAATGTAGAATGATGAATGATGAATCCTCACATCAATCTTCAACGGCTCGCCATTCATCATTCATCATTCATCATTCATCATTGCCGGCTCGGCAAGTGTGGGACAATCCGGTGATCTGGCGGGAGATGCGGACCTGGGCTTATGGGCGGAAAATGCTCGTGGTGCGGTTGGCTTATCTCGTGCTGGTCGGCTTGGCCGCGGGAAGCCTCTACATGATGTTTTCCGGCGGGCAGTTGGCTACCCAAGGCCCGCTGGTGCTGGCGTCGCTGATACTTTTGAGCCTCGTGCTGGTCAATGCCCAGGCCGTGACCTCGCTGACCAGCGAGCGCGACGCACGGGCGCTCGACTTGTTGTTGGTGACCGATCTGACGCCAAAGGAGATCGTCTTCGGCAAGCTGGGAGGCGTGTTCTACAACACCAAGGAGATGGTGCTGCTGCCGATGCTGTTGTGCGTGGGGCTATGGCTGGCCGGAACGCTGAGCCTCGAGCATCTGCTGTACGTGCTGAGCGGCCTGGCGGTGATGTACGCCTTCGTCGCCACGTTGGGCCTGCATGCCGGAATGACTTACGCCAACTCGGGCGTGGCGGTGGCCACCAGCCTGGGGACGGTTTTCTTCCTACTGGTCGGCGTAGCGGTGTGCATGAGGATCATGATGGCCTTCTCCGGCTCGTTCGGCGCGCAGTTGCTGCCGTTCGTCGCCTTCATGGTGTTTGGCGGCGTGGGGCTTTACGCCGTGCTGGGCGCCCGCAACCCGTCGACGGCGATCGGGTTGGCGTCGTTTCTTTGCCCTTTCGCCACTTTCTACGCGATCACCAGCTATCTGATGGATCCACCGGCTCCGTTGGCGGCGTTGCTGGCGACGGTGGCCGCTTACGGCTTCACCACCGCGGCGATGCTGGTGCCGGCGATCTGCGAGTTCGACGTGGCCACGGGACGGACGACCATCGAGGAGTGAATTTCGGGATTGGGGGTTCGGGGCATCGGGGTTCGGGACTAGACGTTTTCCCCTGTCCCGAATCCCGAGCCCCGAATCCCGAGCTCCTATCTGTGGTAGCCCAACGACTTGACCACCGCCAGGATCTCATCGAACGTGACGAAACGGCGGCGATGAAGTAGTTTGTACTGGTCGATGGCCCGAGCCAATTCGGCGGCCTCCGGCGACAGGTCGTCGTGTGAGTTGCCGAACTGTCTCCGCTCGCAGCTCGGCATCCGCTCGACGGTCGCCGGATTGCGACGATCGAAAAACGGAACGGGGCTCTCCAGCGACGGAGAATCCATTGTTTGGGACATTCCTTGACTCCTTATGGCAGCGCGATGCAATCCTGATCGCTATGATCTTCCACTGAATCTTACCCCAGGAATGGCCAGCGGGCGACTTTTTACCGCCGCGAAAGATGCAATCCCGGCCCCCCGCCGAAATGAACGATTTTAACGATTCCGCGGGCGATTGTTCCGCATCAGACCAAACGCCTGCCGGCTGCGACCGGCGGGGCGTTTTTCAATGCGAAAACTTGTCGCCGGAACCGGTTGCCGCATGGAGTACGCAGATTACCGGCCGGCGGCCGAAGTCGAGGAATTCCTGGCGGGTCGGGCGTTGGCCGGCTAGTTGCCGCTCCACCTGCCGCAGATCCTCGGTGCCGGCAAACTCGACGAACCACACCCCTCCTTCGGACAATGCCCGGCGGTATTCCTCCGACGAGCGGACCTCGGCCGGCTTCGGCACGCGAACACCATGTTCGTCGATGGCCAGGTAGCGGATCGGCCAGCGGATCCACTCTTGCGAGGAAATGATCCACAATTCGCCCGAGTGGGTTTTTCCCGTTCCCGTTCGGGCGGATTCGTCGAGGATATATCGCAGGGCGGCCTGTTTCGGTTCGACCGGCGCGGCGCGGAAGGTCATGTGCGCTTGGCCGCCTGTTTGCTCGATAAACCGGAAGTAGTGGACGTAGTAATCGGCCAGCAGGGGCCATCCGGCCAGGGTTGCGGCCGCCAGCACTATTCGCCACCTTGGCGAAGCCGCTGCCCAAGCCAACGCCCCTCCGCGAGCCACGAGCAACACGGTCGGCGCGATCAAGCAGAGGGCGAACCGCTCTTGCCCCGGGTCCAGGGCCTCGGCGCCGGCGACAAGCACGAACGCCGCGAGCGACGTCGCCCAGGCCGCCAGAATAACGCCGTCGCATATACGAAACCGCAAGTGCTCGTCATAAAGCCGCGACCGTCGGTCGCGCCGATTAACCCAAATCAGCCACGTCGAGCCGAGCACACACGCCCAGAACAATCCCACGTCGATACCCCGTCCGTCCATCCACGACCGCGAGCCGGCAACGTCGCAATAGACCGTCCCGCCGGTGAACAGCCGGGGATAGAGATACGTCGCTCTTGCCGCATCGCGAACGTCGCCCCAGTGCCGAGCGACGCGTCCCCACACGGCGTCTCTTTCGCCGCAGGCGACCCACAACCAAGCGGCCAACAGCAATCCGGCCAAGACGAGCAGGACCACACTCGCCGCTCGACCGGAGGTTTGGGTTTTCTCCTTTGCCCTCCCCGACAAGAGCCGGGCCGCACATGCGGCGGCAATCGCGGCGCCGACAAAAACGTTGATCGGATGCACCCAAACGGCAACCGCCAGGGCGAGGATCGACGCCGCGATCCAGCGGCCGAAGCGTTCGGGGAACCGGACCGCCGCCAGCGATAAATACACTACCGGCAACGTGGCGGCCACGGTCTGGCTGGCGTCCCAAGCGAAGCGGCTGAAGGCGATGTTGATCGGCAGCACGGCCAACATCACGGTCGATATCGCCGCCGTCCGCCGGTCGAATATCCAGCGGCAAAACAGCCAGTTTATCGCCAACGCCGCCATTCCACTCGCCACGGCAACCACTCGTAGCAACAAGATCGAAGGGGGCATCCAGAGGTGCAACAACGCCAACGGGCCGACAAACAGCGGGTTTAGCGGATTGCCGGTGGGTGTGTTCCAGCCCTGGCCGCCGCCGTGCAGGATTTGCCAGGCCCGAATGCCGTACCAAGCCTCGTCGCCGTTCAACCCGGGAATAGTACACAGCGCGTGGCAGCGGAGGAATACCGCCGCGACCAGTAGGGCCAGGGCGTTGAGAGCGAGAAAAGAAGAGAGAGGGGAGAGGGGAGAGGGGAGAGAAGTGGATAAAACCCCTCGTTCCCGAACACCAGATGGAAGCGGGCACATCTGCTCCATCTTCTTGCTTGTGCCGTCTTGCATTTCCCCTTCCCCCCTTTTTTTCCTCTCCCCTCTCCCCTCCCTCTTCCCCCTTCTCTCTTCTCTACTGCCGCGATGTACCCTGCGACCGCCGGGCAACTTCTATGCGTTGGAGCAATTCGGCGCCGGGCTGATAGTTCGGTTGCATTGCCAGCGCTTGCCGCGCCGCGGCTGCCGCCTCCACGGGCCGGCCGGCCAGCAATTGGGCCTCTCCCAGCCAATGGCACTAGGATAAGGGATTTTGCGCAAAAAGAAAGGCCGTCCTTGTCGATGAAAAGGTTGATCACAAATCCTTTTCTCGCAGGCAAGGAGGCCTATCGTGGTATGTATCGACTCGGGGGTGAAAGTTCAACAGCAG
>JAUWNG010000210.1 GCA_030612765.1 Planctomycetota bacterium | reverse complement strand
GCGGTCGCGGGGGTGAATCGCGGGATTTTCGCCCCCCGCGACCGCAGTCGCGGGGCGTTTATGTAACATTGTCATCCTGATACTCAATAAACTATGGTGAGAAATTCGGGTTACGGCTACAATGCAAAAAATAATGTCTGCCGCAATTCGTCAAAGTGTGATTCTCGCGGTCGTCGCCGGTGTGCTTATTTCGTCGGCAACTCCGTTGCGGGCCGCCGAGGCGGACGACCGGTTCGCCGTCGCCGCGGCACACTACGATCAGGGACGTTGGAAGCTGGCCGCGGAAGAGTTTCAGACTTTTCTGCAAACATTTCCCCGCGACCGGCGTCGCAACCGGTGCGTCTTTTTTCTCGGCGAGACGTTGCTCCAGTTGGGAAAGTACGACGACGCCCGCGCCCGGTTCAAGGAATACATCACCCGTGAGCCGTCGGACAAGTACGCGCGGGCCGCGATGTTTCGCCTCGGCGAAGCGGCATATCTGGCCGGAAATTATGACGCCGCCAAAGCGGACCTGGACCGCTTTCGGACGAAATATCCCCAAGACCGGTTGAACGCTTTCGTGTTGCCCTATTTGGGCGAGATGGCGCTGGCCGGCGGCGACCCGGCCGCTGCCGTCGAGTTCTTTCGAGACGCCTTGGAGCGGTTTCCCAAAGGTCAACTCCAGGACGATTGCCTCCTCGGGCTTGCCCGCGCGCTGGAAAAACAAAACCAAACCCAAGAGGCCGAGCGGCTTTATCTGTCCGTGGCGGGCAAAGCGGACGGCCCGCTGGCCGACGCCGCGCAATTCCATCTCGGCGCCTTGCACTATGCCACCGGGAATCATCGACAGGCGATCGAGTGCTTCGCGGTATTTGATGACCGTTTGGCCCAAAGCCCTTGGCGTCCCAACGCCCAACTCGGCCGCGGCCTGGCCTTGTTGAAGCTCGACCGCCCCGCCGAAGCGGCAAAACAGTTCGACGCCGTGCTGGCGACGGACACGGCCGGCGAGGAGCTGTTTCAACGGGCGATGCGCGGCAAGGTCCAGGCGGCGCTGCAATCGAAGAACCACGACACGGTCGATCGGCTGGCGGCCCAATTTGAGAGACAGTATCCCAACAGTCCGATCGTCGTCGGCGTGCGGCGGATGGCGGCTCGCTCGCTCATCGAGCGCAAGCGGTATGCGCCAGCCGTGACGCGGTTGGAAGCGTTGCTGGCCGCGGACCGCGGTGGAACACCGGACCTGGAGGGCCGCTACTTGTTGGCCGCCGCATACGAAGGATTGGACCGCTACGAGGACGCCCTAGCGGCGCTGCTGCCGGTGGTCGACGCCGCCGATGGACCGCTGAAGGCCGACGCCCAATTGGTCCACGGATCGCTGCTTATGGCCTTGAAAAAGTACGCCCAGGCGACACGGCCGTTGGAGGCGTTTCTGGCCGGAAAACCGGCCGGAGACGCCGAAGCGAAGGCGCTCGGCGGGCTGGCGATATGTTGTGCTCGCGCCGGGCAAATCGAGAAGGCCAAGAAACTCTATGCCGAATTGATCGAGAAACACCCTGGCAGTCCGCTTCTCGCGCCCACGACCGAACACCTCGCCGAGGCGGCCTATGGCGCCGACGATACCGCGTGGTCCGAGGAACTGTCCAAACAATTGACCGCGCTGGGAAACTCGGCGGAATATGACCTCAAGGGAAAACTTGGATTGGGATGGAGCCAATACAAGGCGGGCAAGCTGGCCGAAGCCGCGGAGACCTTCGATGCGGTGTTGAAAAACGAGAAAAAACTTCCCGCGGAAATCGCCGCCGAAACGGCCTTCGTGCGCGGCCGGGCTTTGGAAAAACTCGGCCGCGACGAACCCGCCCTGGAAATGTACGATCTGGTGGTCCAACGGCATCCGACAAGCAAGCAGCACCCCGACGCCCTGTTGGCGGCGGCACAACTCTGCGGAAGACTGAAACAACCCCGGCAAGCGGCCGGCTACTACAAGCGGCTGGCGAAGGATTATCCCCGCTCTTCCAAGCTCGACTCCGTGCTCTATGAATGGGCATGGGCCTTGCGGGAACTCGGCAAAGCGGAGCAGGCCGAACGGCTCTTCCAGCGAATCCACGAGGAATGTCCGCAAAGCCGCTTCTGGGGAGAGGCCGTATACCACGCGGCGCTACGAGCCTTCGAGGTCAAAAACTATGACGGCGCCGGCGCATTGATCGATGAACTACTGAAGGCCGAAGTAGATCCACGGGTCCGAGAGGTTGCGATGGACCTCCGCGGAAAAGTTGTCGTGGCCGAGGCGGACTGGCCGAAAGTGCGCGAAGCCTTCGAGTCGCTGCTCGAAGAGTTTCCCGAAACCAAGCGGCGGCTGCACGCGGAATACTGGATCGCCCAGGCATACTACAGTCAGCACGATTACGACTCGGCCGATGAAAAACTCAAACAACTCGCCGAAAAGGTCAAACGGCGGCGGGAACCGTGGATGGCGGAAATCCCGTTGCGACGCGCCCAGATTCTGGCCCTGCAAAACAAATGGGACGACGCTTACGAGATCGCCGTGGAGATCGAAAAGGATTTTCCCGATTTCCAACGGCAGCATGAAGTTGACTACCTGCTGGGGCGATGTCTGGCCAATCGGGCCGATTTCGATGCCGCCCGCCGGGCGTATAATCGGGTGATCGGCTCGACGCTCGGCGCGAAGACCGAGACCGCCGCAATGGCCCAATGGATGGTTGGCGAGACCTTCTTCCACCAAAAGAACTACCAGAACGCGATCCGAGAGTATCTGCGGCTGGAAACCCTCTACGCCTACCCAACCTGGCAAGCGGCGGCACTCTTGCAGGCCGGTAAGTGCCACGAACTCCTGGGTGAGCCTGAGCCGGCCGCCACACTCTATCGCCGAATCCTCAAAGTCTATCCCCAAACCACTTTCGCCGATCAGGCAAAGCACCGCCTCGGCAATCTGGGTAAAGCAGGGGGCGGGTAGCAGCCCGTTGAAAAAGGGTGCCACTGCTGGCTTGCCCAGCAGTGCAGGGGGAAACTCCCGGAAAAACACTGCTGGACAAGCCAGCAGTGGCACCCAAGCTCCCAAATCCGACTCTTTCAACAGGCTGATAGGCCGACTCTTCATCATAAAGCCGCTTGGCGGCGGTCGCGCCACTTTGGAGAACCGCGTCAATCGGCGGTTCCGCCGGCGCGATCACCGGTCGCGGCTTTATGGAGCGGGGCAATAAATTACTCACCCGCAACACGCCAAATTTACGAATATGACTATGAAACAATCTTTTCCGTGGGAAAGGATATTGACGCTGGTAATGATACAAAGGGGACAAAGCGGCCGCTCGACTCGCCCGGTAATTGCCGGTAAGTCGGTTCGCCTGCAGGAGTTGTTCAATGAAATTACATAAGCAAACATTCCGTATTCTAGCCCTGTCGCTGACCGCGCTGGCGTGTCTGTATTGCGTATCGAACGCCCAACTGGCCGGCGCCGCAAGCGATACGGCCGCGGTCGCTCCGGTTAACGTCGATCAGACCGAGACGACCGAGCAAGCGGAGTCGGGCGACCGGGACTTCATCCCCACGACCAACCTGTCAAGGATCGTCGAGGACGCCGGGCCATTGATGTACGCCATCTTGTTTTGCTCCTTCTTGCTCGTGGCGTTCGTCCTGGAACGGACGGTCAGCCTGCGTCGGCGGCGCGTGATCCCCAAGCCGTTTGTCACGAGGTTCCTGAGCCAGTTGGGCGAAGGGCAACTCGACCGCGAACAGGCCCTGGCGTTGTGCGAGGAAAACGGCAGCCCCGTGGCCGACGTCTTCGCCGGAGCGGTGCGAAAGTGGGGCCGGCCCGGCGTGGAAATCGAACAGGGCGTGATCGACGCCGGCGAGCGGGCAACCAACGGACTGCGCCGCTATCTCCGCGTGTTCTACGCCCTGGCCACCGTCGGCCCGCTGTTGGGACTGATGGGAACCGTGCTCGGCATGATCCAAACATTCAACGTGATCGCCACCGCCGACGCGCTGGGCCGCGCCGGACTGTTGGCCGGCGGAATCGCCAAGGCGCTGTTGAACACCGCCGGAGGACTGGCCGTGGCAATTCCCGCCTCGATGTTCTACGTGTTTTTCGTCAGCCGAGTCGACCGGCTGGTGATCGAGATCGACAAACTCGCACAGGAAGTCGTCAACACGATTTCGGCCGAGGAGCTGCAAGAGAGGAAGCCCCGCGCGAAATCGCGGGCGGCTTGAGCACGGCGCTCGACGGTCGATCATTTTACATTCATCATTGGCCTTGTTGACTAATTCCACTCGAACTCGGGGAGTCCGAGGCGAGTGAATTTGTTGAGGATTTTACTTCGTAGCCGCGTTTCAGTTTGTTGGTTTGGAATTGCACGGTTTTTCAGATGGTCGCCAAAACAACATTTCA
>JAUWNG010000094.1 GCA_030612765.1 Planctomycetota bacterium | reverse complement strand
GGCCCCCCGCCCCTCCCCCGGGCCCGGGCGCGGGGGGCCGCTAAACGTATGGATCACGCTCGCCGGCCTGGCGCAGCCGCTGCACGAACTTCGCCAAATCGGGGGGCAGCGGAGTCTCGAAACTCATCGGCCGGCCGGTCGCCGGATGCTCGAATCCAAGCTCCACCGCCGCCAGCGCCAATCGCGACGCGCCGCTGGTGTCCGGCTCGTCAGGCTCGAGTAGAGGCCGCCAATACACCTTGTCGCCGCAAAGTGGACGGCCGGCCTCGGAGAGATGGATGCGAATCTGGTGCGTCCGCCCGGTCTCCAGCCGGCACTCGACCAGCGTGTAGTCGCCGAGCCGCTCGATGGGTCGGACGTGAGTGATCGCCGTCTTGCCCGCGCCGGGCAAAGTGGTGCTCCCCCGCCGGCCGTCGCCCCGGTCGCGGACCAGCCGGCTCTCGATAGTTTGCTCTTCGACGAATCCGCGCACGACCGCCACGTAACGCCGCCGAATAGTGTGTTTGCGAAACTGGTGCTGCAAGTGTTCCTGTGCTTCGGCCGTTAGGGCAAAGACCATCAGGCCGCTGGTCTCTCGGTCCAGGCGATGCACCGCGATGACCGGACATTCGTCGCGGCGGCCTTCCGCCCGGGCGATCAGCCGCGGCAGCATTTCGTCGAGCGTCTGCTGAAACTGGCGTCTTTTTTTCGGTAAATGGCGATCGTCCTGGTGACGAGTGGAGGTAACGCCCGGCGGCTTCTCGACCACGACGACGTGCTTGTCGAGATGCCGGATGCGGACGTTTTGTTCTTCGGCGGGCGGAGCGATGGAGTGCGGCAGCAGCTTGACCACGTCCTTCAGACGCAGCCGATAGCCGGCGTCCGAACAGAGGTTGCCGTTGACCATAACCCGTCGCGATTGCAACAGCCGACGGATCTCGGCCCGGGAACTGCCCGGCATCCACTCGCTCAGAGCGGCCGAGATGATCTGGTCCACCTGGCGCGGCAGCACACGGAACAACGGTCCCTTCGCAACGGTCATGCATTCCATCGTAGCGGAAGCCTGGGCTGGAACATAGAAGGTATCCAAGAATAACTGTAACCGTTCGCCACCACGGTGTGTATACATTTTTGTGTATACATTCTGACGGCAATCCAGATGGTAGGCCGGGTCCGTGACCCGGCAGAATGTTTGCCGGGTTGCAACCCGGCCTACTAAACTCCACACCCCGACGGTGGACAAGGCCGGCATTTTCGATTACAATACTGACCTATATATAGTAGGGTGCTGAGCACCTTCCCTTGACGCAACTATAAGGAATCTTCCCATGCGACGACTAGCACTGCTTGGCTGCGCGATCTCATTGCTATTCATCTACACGGCCGTTCTCCAGGCGGCGCCGAAGGCGGACAAGGATAAACCGGCCGCCGCCAAGGCCGAGAAGCCGCAATCGGACGTAAAGAAGAAAGACAAGGCCAAAGACAAAACAAAGGCGGCGAAGGAAAAGAAAGCGGAGGCCAAGAAACCCGTTGTCGTCAAGCTAACGCTGGGGGGCGACTTTCCCGAGGGGCCGGCCGCGCCGGGGCTGTTCGGTAAAATGAAGTCCACGTTGGCGGCCACCATCCAGCGCATCGACGCAGCCGCCAAAGACAAGGACGTGTCGGCGGTCTGGTTGAAGATCGAGGGGCTGTCCATCGGTCGCGGAAAGCTCAACGAATTGCGGGGCGCGGTGGCTCGGTTGCGGAAGGCGAAAAAACCGGTCTACGCGGAACTGACCACCGCCGACACCAGCGCCTACTTGCTGGCCGCCTCCTGCGACCGGATCGTCATGCCGCCGTCGGGTATGTTGATCGTGCCCGGCGTGCGGATAGAAGTCACCTTCTACAAGGGCTTGTTGGACAAGCTGGGACTCCAATTCGACGCGCTGAAAATGGGCAAGTACAAGGGCGCCGTGGAACCGCTTACCCGCAAGAAAATGAGCAAACCGCTGCGCGAGAGCTTCGAGGCGCTGGTCAACGACAACTACGATGAAATTATCGCCATAATCGCCGCCGACCGCCGGCTGAAGGATTATCAGGTCAAGACCTATTTGGACCGGGGCCTGTTCACGCCCGACGACGCCAAGAAAGCCGGCTTGATCGACGACGTGCTCTACCCCGACCAACTGCAAGAGAACCTGAAGAAACGGCTGAAGGCGAAAGAAATCAAAGTCGTCACCGATTACAAGAAGAAAAAGATCGACGCCGATTTCTCGGGTTTCTCCGGGATGATGAAACTTGCCGAACTCATGCTGGGCGGGAAGCCGTCGAAGAAGGCAGGCAAGAAACCGACAATCGCCGTGGTATACGCCGTCGGGGCGATTATGGAAGGGAAAAGCCGGACTGATCTATTCGGCTCTTCGTCGCTCGGTTCCGACACCTTGATCGCCGCGCTGCGCAAAGCCGCCGACAACCCGAGGGTAAAGGCCATTGTGCTGCGGATCGACAGCCCCGGAGGATCGGCCACTGCCAGCGATCTGATGTGGCGCGAGATGGTCCGCATCAAAAAACCGATCATTGCCAGCATGGGCGACATGGCCGCCAGCGGCGGATATTACATCGCCATGGGGGCGGAGAAGATTTTTGCCGCTCCATGCACACTGACCGGTTCGATCGGCGTGATCGGCGGCAAGCTGGTCACCCGCGGACTGTACGACAAACTCGGCCTGAACACGGAAGTCATCAGCCGCGGCGCCAACAGCGGCGCGCTCTCGTCTAACCAACCGTTCACGCCCGAGGAGCGCAAGGCCTGGATCACAATGCTGGAGGAAACTTACCGCCAATTCGTGGGCAAGGCCGCCGAAGGCCGAAATATGACCTTCAGCAAGCTGGAAGAGCTTGCCCAGGGGCGGGTTTACACCGGTCGGACCGCGAAGAAGCTCGGACTGATCGACCAGTTGGGCACTTTGGAGGACGCCATCGCCGCCGCCAAGAAGGCCGCCGGCTTGAAACCAGGCGCCGAGGTCGATTTGCTCGTCCTGCCCGAGTCGAAATCGTTCTTCGAGCGACTCTTCGACGATCCCTCGGTCTCGACCGACCTGGAATCGCTGCTGCCGGATATTGTTGGGACGCTCCGTCGGACCCAGTTGCTTCGTCAATTGCTCTCCGAGCGGATTCTGCTGTGGATGCCCTACGAGGTGCGGGTGAAATGAGTTGCTGTTGCGGAAAAGTCTGCGTAGGGTGGGACAAGCGAAGCGCGGTCCCACCAACAGCGGGATAAACCGTGGTGGGGCCGCGCTTCGCTTGACCCACCCTACTTTCCTACGAGGTGCGGGTGAAATGAGGCAAAAGAGTTTGACTCACGCCTGCTCCGTCCGATAAAGTTCCAGGAACTCAGCAGGCGAAACCACCTCGATGCCGCAACGCGATCGAGCCGGAAAGTGTCGCGAATTTCCAGTGACCAGGTATTCCGCGGCAACGGAAATCGCCACTTCCAGAAAGGCATCGTCGTCGCGGTCGGGCAACGGGTGCGGCAACGGGGCGGACGCCGCGGATACGCCGGTCGTCCTAATCTGTTCGATCAGCGCGCGAACGTGGTCGGGCCGGAAAGAGAAAACCGGACGGAGCAGAACGTCTCGATATTCGGCGATAATGCGGGCGTCGAAACACAACGACAATTTGCCGTCGGCAACCAACAGCACAATCCGTCCCGGCGCTCCGTAAGGATTCAGCAGGCTCGAGACCAGGACGTTGGTGTCCAACACGATCTTCATTTGCCGCGTCCCTTGCGGACGGCGGCGATCTCATCCTGGATGACGGCTTGCCCCAGACGATGTTTCCCGGCGGCCACGGATTGGCTTTGCATGGCTTCCACCGCCGCGATTGCCCGGGCACGCCGCAGCGCCGACAGAGATTCCTCCACACCCGCGGACGAAACGGCCGATAGAATCGCCACCGGTTTGCCGTTGGACGTGACGACCACGTCCGGTTCTTCGGCCAATTGCCGCCACACGTCGGCCGACCGGCTGCGCAGCTCCCGCACACTAATAAATCTCATTATGCGTGCTCCTAATTGTGTACACAATTGTATCATGTATCGTGTACACAGTCAAGACCCCGTGCAAAACGACATTATCGGGCCACACGACCTTGGCGACCGGGGCCGGTATTCTTATACTTCATGGTTCGTTGGCATCGTTATCTCGTTTAGCCGCCGCGTCCACGCGGTGAGATTCCCATGACACGCATAGCAATCCTCGGCGCCACCGGTTACACGGCGTTGGAACTGATCAAGATTCTGCTCCGCCATCCGGAAGCGGAGATCGTGGCCGTCACCAGTCGGCAGGAAGGCCAACCGCACGTGGCCATGATCCATCCGTCGTTGACCGGCCGGCTGGACCTGCGGTTGGAGGACCTAAGCCCCGCCGAGGTCGCCGCCCGGGCCGAATGCGTTTTCAGTTGCCTCCCGCACGGCGCCAGCGCGGCGGTGGTCTCCGTCTTGTTGGACGCCGGCGCGCGGGTCGTCGATTTCAGCGCCGACTACCGGCTGAACAGTTCGGAGGTCTACGCCGAGTGGTACGGCCGGAAACATGCCGATCCCGAGCGTTTGGGCAAAGTCGTCTACGGACTGCCAGAGCTATTTCGCAAAGAAATCCCTGGGGCGTCGTTGGTGGCCAATCCGGGCTGTTATCCCACCTCGGCCATTTTGCCGCTGGCGCCGTTGTTGAAGGCGGGCCTGATCGACCCGCGTTCGATCATCATCGACTCGAAGAGCGGACTCTCAGGCGCCGGCCGCACGCTGAAACTCACCACCCACTACCCCGAGTGCAACGAAAGCGTCTCGGCGTACAACGTCGGCCGCCATCGCCACACGCCCGAGATCGAGCAAGTGTTGGGTACGGCGGCGGGTACGGAGGTCGAAGTGGTCTTCGCCCCGCATCTCGTGCCGATGGACCGCGGCATCCTCACCACCGCCTACTCTCAACCGACCTCCTCGATAAGCGAGGAAAAAGTGTTGCAGACGTTGCGCGATTTCTATGCCGACGAGCCGTTTGTCCGCGTCGTTGACCATCTGCCGGGTACGAAGGATTCGCTGGGCACAAACTTCTGCGACATTACCGCCCGAGTGGTGCGCGGCCGGCTGTTGACCTTCAGTTGCCTGGACAATCTGATCAAAGGGGCCTCGGGCGCCGCCGTGCAGAACTTCAATCTGATGTTCGGTTATCCCGAGACCACGGCGTTGTAAATCCATGCCGCGGGAAGGGGACAGGTCCATTTTTCGGCCAACCGTTTGCCCGCGAAATGCGTTTTTCGGCCGAAAAATGGACCAGTCCCCAGGAAAGTAGGGTGGGTCAAGCGAAGCGCTGCCCCACCACGTTTTTTCCTGTTGGTGGGGCAGCGCTTCGCTTGACCCACCCTACACAGTATTCTCGTCCTTTCTTTGACAATCCGGCACGCGACTTGCACATACAAATGATCGGATTCGGCCAAAGGCCATGGCCGGGTCCGCCGCGCGGCTGAAACGCACAAAAAGGCGTTCTGCGGCGTTTTACCGCGTGTTATTGCCGCTCGCGGACGCGAGTTGACGGCCGAAGCCAAGGAATGGCTCGACACGGACGAGGCCCGACACTGCAAAAGCGTTCCGAAGCGGCCCGAACTTACTGTGCAAGACTTGCAGGGCGCCAAACCAAAGATGGAGGTACTCTCTCATGCGAACCTTACTCACAACGTTGACTGCCGCGGCGATCCTCTGCGGCATGGCCCTGACTGTCAGGGCCGAGGAATCGCCCGGCGATGAGAAGAAGATTGACGCCAAGGCCCAATGGATAGCGTGCGCCAAGTTGCGCATTCAAATGCATCGGACATTGGCCGACCTGATCGAGGCCCGAATCGCTTCCGAGCCGAACAAGGCCAAGATCGAAGTGCTCGAAAAAGAACTGCAACAAGTGCGGAAAGAGTTGCACAAGCAGCGGCCGTCTCGGCGCGGCGGACCTGGCTGTCCATGGGGCGAGCCGGGAATGGGTCCCAATCGAGGATACGGTCGCCCCGGACCGGGCATGGGACCTGGACCGAGGGATGATCGTGGCCGTGGTCAAAACATGGGGCCCGGCCGAGGATACGGTCGCCCTGGACCAGGCATGGGGCCTGGACCGAGGGATGATCGTGGCCGTGGTCGAAACATGGGCTCCGGCCGAGGATACGGTCGCCCTGGACCGGGTATGGGACCTGGACCGAGGGGTGATCGTGGCCGTGGTCGAAACGTTGGCCCCGGCTGGGAAGGCGGGCCTCGTTGAGGTTTCGGCCCGGGGCCAGGCGGTCCCGATGAGGACGAAGATTAACCACGGGGGAGATTGCGCCCACCGGGACGGGAGTTGTGTTCCCGTCCCGGTGGCAAAATTCGGGGTGGCAGTACAACTGTCGCCCGTAACCGTTCACAGGGTACCCGTCATTCTGAGCGTAGCGAAGAATCTCGTGTGAGATCGCGGCACACGCGAGATTCTTCGCTATGCTCAGAATGACGGTGTTTTCCTAGCCCGTGAACGGTTACCTGCTGCCCTAATAATGGGGGTGCGGTGTTTTCCTCTCGGCCGTACAATATCGCTTCGGAAACCCGACACAGTTCGGAATATCATCTTGAGTCTCATCGAGTTAGACCATCCGAGGCTTTTTCACAGTGACTAATTCGAGCGACGAGAGCACAGGTATAAAGGATCGCCATCGAATAGCATTTGCACGGCAGATGCCCGACCGGGTACATTCAATGGCGGGCAAGATTCTCCGGCGGTTGGATTCCGTTCGTAGTCGGTTTGCCGGCCGGGGGACAAAGGCGTCTAATCGCTCCGAGGCGATCGCGCCCGCGTCTTGCGATTCCGACGAAGGGAATCGAGTTTTCCCACGGCGGGATAAATTCGCAAATATCCCGTATTCTCCGCTAAGTTGGCGGATCGGCGAAGAATCGACGGCCGACGCTCGATTCATTAGTTTGATCATCCTGGCGGCGAATCATCGGGCCGGCTCGACGCTGTTGCAACGAATCTGCAACTCGCGCGAAAAGACGCTGATTTGGGGCGAGCACAACGCGATGTTGAAGCATTTCGCCAACATCTACGATGCTGCCGCCAGATTCTCGATGGCCAGTGTCAAAGAGCGCGAGGATTTCTTTAATCAAGGCGAAAACCCAAACTTGTGGATCGCCTGCATGTGCCCGGAGTTGGAGTACGCGCAGCGGGCGGTCGTCGAATCGACCAGGGCTTTTTTGCGCGTTTTCTATAGCCAATACCGGGAGAATCACGACATTATCGGGTTCAAGGAAGTTCAGTACGGACACGGCGAATTGGAACTGCTTCGCAAGTGCTATCCCGAGGCGAATGTTTTGCTTCTTGTCCGAAATCCGCTGAACACTTGGAAGAGCACGCCTACGGGTTGGTATCCGTCGCTGGATTATTGGATCGAAAAATGGAACGGCCGCGTAAAATGTTTTCGGGACTCCGCCGCCGGCGATCCCAACTGCCATTTGCTTCGCTACGAAGACTTGATTCGACAAGACGGTAAAACGATGGAAATCGTCGGCGAGACGGCCAAAATATCCCGCAAGCAGATCAAAATGGTGCTGGCCAAAAAGATCGGCAGAAGAAGGGGCAGACTCGAAAAAGCGGATAAGAAGGCGATCGGCGATCGCTGTCGCGCGGAGATGGAAGCGCTCGGGTATATTTGATTGTTTGAAGTGGGGACGGGATTGGGTGGCACGCCCCAAAGGTTGACGCGGCCGATGGCCGTGCGAGAATAGATACATGCTTGAGAAGGCCTCGATTTACTGGCACCGCTGGACGACCGTTGCGGCACTGCTGCTCGCCTGGGGCGTGTTGGCCGCGTGGCAGTGGCAGGAGTACAAGACGGAACGAGAAACGGTCCGGGACTCGCTCCGCCGTCAGGCCGAGTCGGTCGTCAACGCCCTGGTGGGCGGCGTCCGGTCACACCGCCAATTCGGCCGTTTCTTCGACGAGCAGCTCCAGGCCGCGCTCGATGAGTTGGCCAAGTCGCAGGACGTGTTGGCGGTCGCCATAATCTCGACCGATATCTCGACCGACGATCGTCTTTCGTTGATCGCTGGAAAGGCCGATCTGTTGGACCTCGCATCGCCGATCGAGCCGGGGCAGTATTGGGACAAGGCCGGATTTCGCTACGCGGCGGCCTTTCGGGTGATGCCCCACATGCCGGGACCACGGAGGGGGCCAGGGCCGGGGATGGGACCAGGGCCGGGGATGAGGCCGAATCCGGGCGCCAGACCGCAATTTGGCCGGGAACCAAACGAACCGCTACACGACGAAGCGAGACCGGAGCGAGGCATGGGGCCGGGGCGAAGGGCCGGCTGGCGACGCGAAGGGCCTGGCTGGCCGCCGCAAGACATGGGGAAGACGCCACTGAGCGGTCGCTTCCTTGCCGTGCTGCTGTTGGATCGCAGCCGAACCGACCGGCTTATCCAGCACTACGCCTGGTTGCGGATATTGGTCGTGGTCGCCGGGGGAGTCGTGATTTTCAGCGTGGTGCTGGCGTGGCGGGCGACGGTGCGGTTGGCCGAGGCGCACGGCCGGGCACAATTGTTGGAGACCGAAACCCGGCATCTCCGCGACCTCAGCCAGGCCGCGACGGGATTGGCACACGAAACCCGCAATCCCCTGGGACTGATCCGCGGCTGGACCCAGCGGTGGATGCAAGCGATGCCGGCGGACGGTCCACAAAGACAGCAGGCCCAGGCCGTGATCGAGGAGTGCGACCGGGTCACGGCGCGGATCAACCAGTTTCTCGCCTTCGCGCGGCCCTGCAAGCCCCGACTCGCGCCGGTTCGACCCGCCGAAATCGTCGCGGAGTTGGCCGCGCTGGTCGAACCCGATCTCGACGCGAAACGTCTGAAACTCGTCGCCGCTACCTCGACGCCGGAGCGGACGATCCGGGCCGACCGCGAAATGCTCCGCCAAGCACTCTTCAACCTGATCCAAAACGCCGTGGAGTTCTCGCCCGAAGGAAAAGCGATCGATGTCTCCTTCGGCGTCGGGCAGGATGGACTGGCGCGGATCGAGGTGGCCGACCGTGGGCCGGGCGTGCCGGCCGAGGCGGTCGATCTGCTGTTCACGCCCTATCATACGACCCGCGCCGACGGCGCCGGCCTGGGGCTGGCCATCGTCCGCCGCATCGCCACCGCCCACGGTTGGCAGTCGGGTTACGCTCCCCGGCCCGGCGGCGGCGCGGTATTCTGGATAGGAGAAAAAAGGGGGCGGAAATGATTTTACGTTCCGACAGTCGCACTTTCCGCGTATAATTGTACGTAACCGTTCACGGGGCGACCGTCATCCTGAGCGCAGCGAAGGATATCGTCCGCAGCGCACCTTCATCCGAGATCCTTCGCTGCGCTCAGGATGACAGATACCCTACTGGCCTGTGAACGGTTACTAATTGTACCGACAACTTTCCAAGAGGCCGACCGATGTCCCGCGAGGCAATCTTCAAGGCGAGCGTTCACTTCTTTCTCGAGCCGATACGTCACCTGCTGGACGATGAATCGGTAAGCGAGATCATGGTCAACCGCTTCGACGACGTGTACATCGAGCGCAACGGACGGCTCGAACACACCGACCTGCGGTTTGCCAACGACGATGCGTTGCTCTCCGCGATCCGCAACATCGCCCAGTGGGTTGGGCGCGAGATCAGCGAGGAACACCCGGTGCTCGACGCCCGACTGCCGGACGGCTCCCGCGTCCACGCGGTGATCCCGCCCAGCGCGCGGACCGGCATCTACCTGACGATCCGCAAGTTCACCCGCCAGGCCCTGACGCTGGACGATCTGATCCGCTTCGGCAGTCTGTCGGAAGCGGTTAAGGAATTTCTGGAAATCTGCGTCCGGCTGCGAAAAAGCATTCTGATCTCCGGCGGCACCGGCACGGGCAAGACCGTATTGCTGGGGGCCATTTCGAGGGCCATACCCGAGCAGGAGCGGATCGTGGTGATCGAGGACACGTCCGAGTTGCGGTTGATCCAGCGGCACGCCCTGTACCTCGAGGCCCAACATGCCGACCGCGCCGGACGCGGAGCGCTCAGCATGCGGGAACTGTTCGTCAACTCGCTGCGTATGCGCCCGGACCGGATCATCGTGGGCGAGGTTCGCGGCGGCGAGGCGTTGGACCTGATCCAGTCGATGATTAGCGGCCATGCCGGGTCGCTCTCGACGATCCATGCCGATACGCCGCTGGACGCCTTGATCCGGCTGGAAACCCTCTCGTTGATGTCCGACGTGCAGATTCCGGTCTATGTAGCCCGGGCACAGGTGGCCTCGGCGATAGATTTAATTGTGCAGATTGCCCGGTTTACCGAAGATGGGTCGCGGAAAATTACCCGCGTTACGGAGGTCGTCGGGCTGGACGATAACAATCAATATCAGACCCGCGATTTGTTCGTCTCCAAAATGAAGGGTAAGGCGAGCGATGGCCGGCTGATTGCCGAGTTGGTCCCGACCGGCCAGCGGCCGGACTTCAGCCCTGAGCCATACGAGCAAGGGATCGAGGAAATGATCCACCTTACGGAGGGGGTCTGGGAGAACAAGCGGTAGGCCGGGTCGAGACCCGGCGGGATGTTTGCCGGGTTGCAACCCGGTCTACTGTTTGCTTGTTATAATCCGCGGCGTATGCGACAATTAAGGGAGATGGCGAACCGACGAAAAAAACATTCGCGGGCCGGATTGGCGTCGTTGGACTACGTGTTGATCCTGGGCGTGGTTCTGCCGATGGCGGCGTTCGTTTTGTGGATTGGCCCAAGGACCATGCGTTTGGCCTACGAGATGGTGTGCGTGTTGGTTTCGTGGCCGTTTATGTAATGCGAAGTAGGACAGGTTGCCAACCTGTCCCACATACACACGTAGGACAGGTTGCCAACCTGTCCCACATACGTAATGCGAAGTAGGACAGGTTGCCAACCTGTCCCACATATGTAATACGAAGTAGGACGGGTTGCCAACCTGTCCCACACCTGGAGGAACAGGAATATGAAGAAGCCGTCGCTTTGGGGCCTTCTCAGAAAGGTCCACGACAACCAGGATGGCGCCGTCAGCCTGGAGACGATCCTGATCATCGGAGCTATCGCCATCCCGATCCTGATCTTTCTGATCAAGGTCGGGTGGCCGACGATCAAGAATTACTTTACCCAAGGTTTGTCGGACCTCCAAGAGGGCGCGGATCAAGCCCAGTATTAACGGCCGCGCAGGCCCGAACGCCCATGCTGGCCACGATCCTGTTGTTTGCTCTGGTGCTGACGGCCACGGCGACCGATCTGGCCCGGCACAAAATATACAACTGGACGACCTATACCGGCATGTTCGCGGCGTTGGGCCTCAGTGCGGCGGGGTCTTTGCTCATTGCCGGCGGATGGGTCGGCGAGGAGCGGCTGCGGCGGGTCATCGGTTGGATTCCACTCTCGGAAAGCCTGCTGGGGCTGGCCGCCTGCGGACTGCTGATGTTGGTCTGCTTCGTGTTGTTTCAGATCGGAGGCGGCGACGTAAAGTTGATTGCCATGCTCGGAGCGTTTCTGGGACCGGAGCAAGGGATCGAGGCGATGTTGTGGACGTTCGTGCTCGGCGGTTGCGCGGGCTTGATCGTGCTGATCTGGCGAGTCGGACCGTTGCGGTTGTGCGCTCGAACGCTTCGCCAGTTGTTTTGGTCGTTGCGGTTGGGACACTGGGAACCGTTGACCGACGACGAGCGTGCCCAGCTTCAGCCGCCGTTGTACCTGGCCCCCTGTACACTGGCGGCCGTGGCGATCGTGCGGTTCGGAATAATTTGATATTTGCCGCGTGAAATGCCGCTTGCGGCTTCGCAAGAATACCGCTTGCGGTTTCGCAAGGCGCGACCACCGCAAAGCGGCTTTATGGGAGACGCCGTCATGGGTCGCTCGGTTCTACTGGCGTGCGTGCCGTGGCTGGCGATCCTGGTTGCGTCGTTCGCCATGCTCTATGTCCTTGCCCGGGCGAACCGCGCGCGGCCGAAGCCGCACCGCCTGCGCCGACTGCATGCCGACCAGCGAGGTAGCGTTCAGAGCCTGAGTTTCGTGCTCACGTTGCCGTTGTTCATCATGGTCCTGCTGCTGATCGTGCAGGTCAGTCAGTTGATGATCGGGCAGATGGTGGTTGAATACGCGGCCTTCGCGTCGGCCCGCGCGGCAGCCGTCTGGATACCCGCCGATACTCCCTACCCGGAAGGCGCAAACTGCATCGGCGCGTTTTTTTCCGACCTGAACGCCGCGGATCAGGTCGTTCCGATCTTTGACCCCGACGATCCCAACTTTGGCCCCGCCGAGGGCGGAATGACCTATCGCATCGAGCTTGGCGGGGCGAAGTTTGAGAAGATCGCCTCCGCGGCCGTGTTGGCCTGTATGCCGATCTCGCCCTCGCGCGACGTGGGAGCAACCCTCTCGGGCGCCGGCCCGTTGGCGGCGGACATTATTGCCAGAGTCTACGCCGCGATGGCCCCGAACTCCGACTCCGGCCCGGCCGCGGCCAGACGCATCCGAAACAAGCTGGCCTACGCGATGGCCAACACCTCGGTGGAAATGAAGTTCTACCACAAGAACAGCGAGCCGCCGCTGGGAGTCGCGTACTTGATTCCGCCCGATCCGGACGAGTTCCGCTTCAACGAGATCGGCTGGCAGGACCAGATAACGGTGACGGTCAGGCACAATCTGGCGTTGTTGCCGGGGCCGGGCCGGTTGCTGGCCCGCTCGACGGGCGCCGCCGACCAGATCGCCGGCAGCGTCGAAAACCGTGGAAACGTCTACACCTATCCACTCTCGGCCTCGGTCACCATAGGCAACGAGGGAGAGAAACCGGCGATCCCCTATGTTTATCAAACGTATTAAATACAATTATCCGCCGTTGCAAAATCTTCACCGCGACCAGGACGGCGTGATCAGCATCCTTTCCGTGTTCGCCGTGTTGTTGCTGGTGATGTTGTTGGGCATGGTGATGAACGTCGGCCGTCAGGTGGACGGCAAAATCCGCCTGCAAAACGCGGCCGATGCGGCGGCCTACTCGGGCGGCGTCGTCATGGCCCGCGGTCTGAACACGCTGACATTCACCAACCACCTGCTCTGCGACGTATTTGCCACCACGGCCTTCCTGCGCGAGGCCCGCGACCGAAACTCGGAGTCTTACGTCCCTTCGATCCTGGCGGCGTGGGAGCGGGAGGCGCCGGTATTTTCCGGGTCGGGCTTCGAGAAGTTCGAGAACCTCGGCCCCGCGATCGATCAGAAAATCCCCTTGGAGCAGGAGCTTGTCCGCTCGTACAGCGAGTGGGTCGCCGCGGTCAGCGACGCCGTACTACCGTTGATGGAGGATATCCTCGCCGCTGAACTGATCCCGCAATACCAGCGGGCGGTCGTGGCGGCGTTTCCCGACATCGCCCAGGCCGCCGCCCTGGAAGTGGCGATCCGCAACGGGCAACCCGACTTCGGCCGGGGCAAATTGCTGGGCGCTTTGTGGCGAAGTTCCGGCCAATTGGTCGGCGGCGACTACGAGATGGCCGACCCTTCGTTGCCGGTCGTCGATCCCGAGCTTGGCATAATGCCCAACCAGTCGGAATATCTATCCACGGCCCGCCGGCAGCGTGAATCGCTGGCCAACCGATATCTTGGGCACTGGAACAGCCAGGCAATGGCGTTTTTTGATCGCGGCGGGAAGATGAGCCAATTCAGCGCGCTCTGGCGGAGTTTCACCTGCGGATACTTGCGCCAGTTGCTGGACGAAGAGTACCCCAACCAAAACCTGCCGTTTGTGATCCGCACCGAGGCCGACGAGGTAATCGACGGCAACGCCCACCTCGACCAATACTTCACCTTCCTCGGCGTGGCTTATTGGAAGAAAATTCCCGAGTTCGCTCCCAAGGTGTTTTACAATCCGATCGACGGCGACGCGACGGCATTCGCTCAGGTGCGGGTGTTCATTCCCCGGCGGCGGCTGGTTTGGCTCCATATCAACGGCGGCGGCGGATCGACCATGCCGATCGGCGGTGTGCCGGGTGAGTTTCCCACCTTGCCCAACGAGGCCACGCCCGAGCCTGGTCAAGGCGGCGGATCGACCGGTCAATGGGTCGTCGGCCGAGAAAGAGTCTCCGACAGTTGGACCCTGTTGAACCAACGCTGGACGTGCCAGTTGGTTCCGGCCACGATGCCCGCGCTGGCGGCGATATTACAGACCGTGCCCCCAATGTCCGAGTTTGCCGAGGAAGAAATCGTATTGCCGAGTTTAGGAAACGTGAGTTCGGAAGAGATTGGAAGGATTAGTCCGCATTAGAAGGGGAGAGGGGAGAGGGGAGAGTTATGCGAATAAAATGTAATGCAAAACGTATGATAAGCGGTAGTGACTTTCGGAAAAGACGGCGACCGACGTGGTGGGGTTGTCGATCATCACCTCTCCCCGCTCCCCTCTCCCCTCTCCCCTTTTCCCGACGCGGCCTATCCACGCTGGAATTGGTCCTCGCGCTGCCGATTCTATTGATGGTCATGGCGCTGATGGTCAACTACGGCGTGGTGGCTTGTTGGAAGGTCCGCGGTCTGAGCGCGGCACGGAATGCGCTGTGGAGCACTCGTTGGCCGCGATCGGGCACGACGAACCCGCGTCCCGGTTACTGGCCGCAATCGGCCGGCGTGGGGGCCGGCGGGGCCGGCAACGTGGCGGAACTCGACGATCCCCGCGTCTACCAACCGGTGGCCCGGGGGCCGTTGGTCGGCGCCGAGGTGAACGCCGACCTGCTCGATCCCACCCGCGGACTGCGGCGAGGATCGGCCACGCTGACCCGCGGCTTCGCCATGCTCTCCAAAATGGGTTCCTTCCAAATAGAAGCGAATACCTTTATGCTCGACGACCGCTGGCAGCACCGGCAAATGGGGCTGTGGTCCAGTTGGGATCGTCGCATCCCGGTGATTTATTTTTTGCAAACCGCGCCGCCCAATCTATCGACGGCTTACGTGAATGCCGTCGAGGCAATCTACTACGCGCCGTTCCAACACGCGCTGCGCCCGTTGGACAACGACGAAGAGTACATCTACTACGGTCAATTGTTCGGCTGGGGCGGCGCGCCCGACTTCCATCCCCGCTTGAACCGCTTTTGCAGCCTGGACCGGTCGCTGGCCGACGAGCGGGCCGAAGACTTGATCGACCGCATTCAGGGCCGCGACGATCCGCGAGTTTCCAGTCTGGCCGAGCGGATGGCCCGGGCGTTCATCGGCCTGTACGAACGGGTAATTCGAGAATACGAAACTTTGCTCGGCGCCGATCCACCCCCGTCCGCCGCTCAAATTGCGGCCATGCAGGCGGAGATCGGCCAACTCCGGCAAAAGATCGACACGCTCGATCAGTTTTTGCAAACGCTCCAGAATTGAGATGCCATGTCCGATGCCCCTCGAACGCCCGAACCGCCCGGCTACGCGATGCTGGCGAAGCGCATCTCCGTCTGGACCACCAAGGGACTGCTCAGCGCGATGGTGTTGGTGGCCGGCGTGGGATTCGGGCGGCAGGTGTTGATCTGGTGGGGCAACGACGACGTTCCCACCCCACGGCTCTTGACCGCCGAGTCGTTGGGCGACCCCGGCCAACCACACACGATCCGCTTCGGCGACGCCGCATGGTCGCTCCACCGCCGGTCGATCTCCGGCGATCGGGACGAGGCCGTCGCGCAACTCCGGGCGGAGTGCCGCGAGCTGCTGCGGAACATAAAGCCGCGACCGTCGGTCGCGCAGCCTGGTTGGGGTGGCAGTTCAACTGCCACCCCAGCTTCCGGCGCGACCCACCGGCGCGGGGTT
>JAUWNG010000136.1 GCA_030612765.1 Planctomycetota bacterium | reverse complement strand
CGCCCCTCGCCCCTCATCCCTCGTCCCTCGCCCCTCATCCCCCGCCCCCTCTTCAAACAGCAGCGTGCTGATTGCCAGCAGACTGTAGAACCAACCGCGGGTCTGGTCCAACGCCTCGCTGATGAAGTCGGCCGGAAACTGGTCGCCGAACCGTTCGGCCGAGCCGGGCTGGTGCGGATAACCCCACTGGGCGAAGGGCATCGCGCCGGAGTCGAACCAGCAGTCGATCACCTCCGATACCCGACGCATCCGCGCCCCGGCGGCCTTCGGCGAGTCGTAAGCGATCGAGTCGATGTACGGCTTATGCACCCGCAGATCGTCGGGCAGGTCCGGGTTCTCCCGCTTGGCTTTCTCCCATGCTTCCGTGCCGGTTACGCCGGGCTTGGACAACAACTCTTCGTAGTTCGCCACCGCCTCCGTGTGGCCGGTCTTTTCGCAGACCCAGATCGGCAGCGGGGTGCCCCAGTATCGCTCGCGCGACAAGGCCCAATCGACGTTCGTCTCGAGAAAATTGCCGAACCGCCCGTCGCGGATGTGTTCCGGCAGCCAGTGTATCTTGCTGTTGTTCGCCAGCATCTTGTCTTTGATGGCGGTCGTGCGGATGAACCAGCCTCGACGGGGATACTGGATCAGCGGGTCTTCCTCGGCCCGCCAGCAGAACGGGTAGTCGTGGATGTACTGCTCTTGGTGGAATAGCGTCCCTTCGGTCTTCAGTTGGCGGACGATGTCCCGGTCGCAGTCCTTTACCCAGCGGCCCTTGTAGTCGGGCGTTTCGTCGGTGAAAGTGCCGTTGGGGGCCACCGAGCAGATCAGCGGCGGACCTTCGCCATCGACGAACCGGGCCTGTTCGGCCAGCAGCAGATCGAAATCGACCTCGCCGAAAGCCGGCGCCTGGTGGACGACGCCCGTGCCGGTGTCGGTCGTTACAAACTCGGCCGGCAATATGCGCCAGGCGACGTGCTGGCGGCCGCCGTCCTTCAATTGGCCCTGCTTTTCGCCTTGGGTGTCGTAATAGAACCGGAACGGCGGCAGGTAGCGCAGCCCGATCAGCTTCTCGCCGGGCAACGTCGCCTCGACCGTACACTCTTTGCCGGCTTTGGCCGAAACGGTCTCGACCAACGCCGAGGCTAATATCAATTTGCGCGATTCGCCCTCGACCGAGACCAGTGAGTATTCCAAGTCTGGTTTTACCGCGGCGAACTGATTGCTCGGCAGCGTCCAGGGGGTGGTGGTCCAGACGAGGAGGTCAACATCGCATAGGCCCTCACCCTGGCCCTCTCCCAGAGGGAGAGGGGACTTTTTGTGCGAAACCGCAAGCGGCGGGAAGTCCACCAGCGGGAAGCGGACGTAAACGCTCGGGTCGGCCACCTCGCGGTAGCCCTGGCCAACTTCGCCGGCACTCAACGCCGTACCGCCTTGCGCCCACCACCAAACGATCTTGTGCCCCTGATAGAGCAGTCCGCGGTCGAACAGCGTTTTCAACGCCCACCAGACACTCTCCACGTAGCTCTGATGGTACGTGACATACGCCTCGTCGAGATGTATCCAGAATCCGAGCCGTTCGGTTAGCTGCTCCCACTCCCGCGTGTAGCGGAAGACGCTCTCGACGCACTTGCGAATGAACGGTTCGACGCCGTACGCTTCGATCTCCTCCTTCGAGTGTATACCCAGTTCCTTGCAGACCTCGACCTCGACGGGCAGGCCGTGCGTGTCCCATCCGGCCTTTCGCTGGCAGCGGAAACCCCGCATCGTCTTGTAGCGGGGAAAGAGGTCCTTAATCGCCCGGGTCAGGCAGTGTCCGGGATGCGGCAGTCCGTTGGCGGTCGGCGGTCCTTCGTAGAAGACGAACGCCGGCCCCTCGGCCCGCGCGGCCAGCGATTTCTCGTATATCCCGTGCTGCTTCCAGAACTTGGATATCTCTTCTTCGAGTTTGGGGAAGGAAACCGAACTTTCGACGGGTTGGAACATGGGCGGTTTGGGACTCCAAGTGGGGACAATGCCGCAAAGCCTTAGTAAACCAAGACTTCCGGTTTGATGCAACGGGGATTGACCGGTTCGCGGCGTGTTGCTGGAACCCTCCCCCATTATGGAGGAGGAACGGTCGTCGTTGCCCACAGACAAGCGGAGAATCACGTTTTCCAATTAGGTCTATTCTTCGCCGGCTCGCGTCAGCACCTCCCTCCGTACCGGATCGGCAATGTAGAAGTTTAGTTCGGATTCGAGGCGAGTCAGAAGCGGTTTCAATGGTCCAATAAGCCCCTGTTGCTTTGCTTGCAGCAGCACGCCCAGCGCGCCAACCGGCCGGAGGCCATGTTGTAGGGCTGTTGCCCGACCGGCGGATTCGTCGATGAGCAGGGCCTCGGCCTTTACCTCCAGGGCGAGCGCAATTGCCTCTGATTCTCCTGGTCCCAAGGTTGCCTGAAGTTCGTTGACCACGGAACGGTTTCGCGGCGATTGGACGCAAAGAAACGGCAGTTCGCTGAGACGGACGGGCGTTAGCCGGGAACGAGGCCGCTCCAATTCGGAAACGACGGCCGGCGGAATCAGCACGTCGTTGAAAAGTTCGTGCAATACCTGGATATGCCCAAGATGGACCAGGGCGCGTATGGGTGACGTATCGCTGACGACAATATGCACCGCTTAATCCTTGACGCGTTCCAAAGTGGAAATATCCTGAGCCAGATCATCGAGCGTAGGCCGATAAATGGGGATGGACCGCTCGGCCAAGACATCTTCCATCGCAACGCGATCCAGTCCGGCGAGTCTTGCGGCCGGCCAGAGCGTCAGTTTTCCTGTCTCGAACAAGCGGCAGGCAAGTTCGACCACGGCCTCGGCTTCATTGAGACCCGCTTCCCTCAGCAGATCGTCGGGCACCTGTAAGGTCGCCATGATAAACTCCTCTCACTGGAATTCTAGCCCAAGTTGCTCGATGATTCAAGCCTCGCCGGCCTCCTGTTCCAGCACGCCGAGGACGATTTTCCGCAGATTCGGCTCGGCTTCGGCGGCCGTGGCGATGATCGCCTCGATGTTGGCCGGCTTCAGAGCGTCGGGGAAACAGAGGTCGGTGACGATCGACAGGCCCAGCACCCGCATCCCGCCCTGTACCGCCACGATCACCTCCGGGACGGTGGACATACCGACCAGATCGGCCCCGATGGTGCGTAGGAACCGGTATTCCGCCCGGGTCTCGAGGTTCGGGCCGGTCACGGCCGCGTAGACGCCGCGATGGGCGACAATGTCTTCGCGCCGGGCAACGTCCAACGCTCGATCGGCAAGCGCCGGATCGTACGGCCGGCTCATGTCGGGAAATCGAGGGCCGAGCCGCTCGTCGTTCACACCGATCAAGGGGTTGTCGCCCATCAGGTTGATGTGGTCGTCGATCACCACGATGTCGCCCAGCGAGTAAAACGGATTCATTCCGCCCGAGGCGCTCGAGACGATCAGCATTTCGGCCCCCAGGGCGCGCATCACGCGGATCGGGAACGTGATCTGCCGGTGCGAATAGCCCTCGTATGCGTGGAACCGTCCTTCCATCGCCACGACCGGCACGCCGCGGAGGGTGCCGCAGACGAGTTGGCCCGTGTGGCCGACGACCGTGGACTGAGGAAAATGCGGGATCGAGGCGTAGTCCAACGTGGCCTGGGTCTCGATCCGGCCGGCGACGCTTCCCAGTCCGGTGCCGAGCACTATGCCGGCGCGCGGCCGCGCGGCCCATTGGGCTTTAATCACTTCGGTGGCTTGCGCGATCTGGTCGGCTAGCTCGGGCACGGGCGGCTCCTTTGCGTAGGGTGGGACAAGCGAGGCGCAGTCCCACCAAACTTTCTCCGGGGACTGTTGGCCCACGGCAAGTTCGGCGAATCAATCATCCGCGCCGAGTTATTCATCCTCGGTAGTTGTCCGCGCAATTATCGTCGAAATCGTCTGCTTCGTCCAAGTCGTCATCTTCGTCGTCGAGATCGTCGTCGAAATCCTCCTCGAAGTCGTCGTCGAAATCGTCGTCGAAATCGTCGTCGTCGAAGTCGTCGTCATCCCTGGTGGCTTCGGCGACGCACGTGCCGGTTTGGGCGGCTTGGAAATCGCACGCCGGCACGGAATTGGGTTCGGTCGATGGTTGCCACAGGGGTTCAAGTTCCCGCAACATGATTTGGTCCTCTGTCATGGAGATAGTTGGGCCGTAAGCCCGGCTAATAAAACCCAGTATTGACCTATCGGCCATAACGGCCAAGGGCGTATTTTGTGCCAAGGCCCACGGTCTGTCAACGGCGAGATTTTGTGTCCTGGAATTATTCATTTGCCCGTGTGAATACACGGCGGGGCGAGTTTGCCGCGTGGAACCGCCTATCCCCGGGTGTATTCACCCGGGGTTAAATGGGGTTTCCACTCGTTCCCACGCTCCGCGTGGGAACGGACGGCCAGGGACGCTCGGTGTCCGCAAGACGCAACTTGTTTCGCTGTAATGGTTTACCGCGCGAACGGACGCCGTGCGTTTCGGCGCGAAGCAGTCGTAACCAGCGGTATTTACGTCAACACGCCCGGCCCGATTGTCCCCGCCGGAGGGCTGCGGTAAACTGGGTGGGGGGCAGTACCATCCTTCTTGATATGCCGTTGGCTTCGTTGACGGGGGTATGCCCTCATGCGGACCCATCCAAAAACCGCCTTCAGCCTCGTGGAACTGTTGGTGGCCATTACGATCATCGGCGTATTGATCGCCTTGCTGCTGCCGGCGGTGCAAGCGGCCCGCGAGGCGGCTCGTCGGTTGAAGTGCCAAAACAACCTCAAGCAGATCGGGCTCGCCCTGCATAATTACGCCGGACAATACGGCGTGCTGCCGCCGGGGGCTATCATCGGCGGCAGTTATCGGACCAGCGGCACGTTCAGCTACGACCCCTGGCCGGAAGCGACCAGCAGCGCGGCCGGTATGCACGGCACAAGCTGGATGCTGCAAATACTCCCGTTCATCGAACAGAACGCCCTTTTCGACCGCTGGGACTTCACCAAGAGCGTCAGCGGCAACCGGAGCGTGGCCGCCACCGATATCGCCGCGTTTTACTGTCCCACGCGCCGCTCGGGCGTCCGCGCGGAAGATCGGCAAATCATGTTTCCAAAGCGGACGCCGGAGGACGCCTACATCGGCTGGAGCGGCGGCGGGAACGACTACGCCGGTTGCATCGGCGCGCAGAACTCGTTTACAAACCCCACCACGTCAAACGTCAAACGCCAGTTTTGCGGACCGACGTACGTCTACCGGCCAGACATGCGCGGAGTGTTCGTCCCCAACCTCGCCGCGACATTCAACGAAATCGCCGACGGCCTATCGAATACTCTCGCCATCGGCGAAGTGCCCAGGACTCAATGGACCGGACCCTCGCCGGACTACTACTGGGGGCCATGTCATACGAGCATCGACGGCTGGGCCGCCGCCGGATCGAACACGCTGTTCGACACGGCCAGCGCCGGCTCGACAAACGACATCGGGCAAACCGGCGGATTCAACAACGATTACTTCGAGTCGGCCGGCAGCGACCACGTCGGCGGGGCGCATTTCGGCATGGCCGACGGATCGGTCCATTTCATCGGCCAACAGATCGATCAGATTATTTACGCCCACTTGGGCAGCATGGCCGACGGGCATATCGCGCAGGTGCCTTGATGTACGACGTGGCGATCATCGGCGCGGGCCCCGCCGGGGCCACCCTGGCACGGCTCATCGGCGATAAATACAAAGTCCTGCTGGTCGACAAGCGCCGGCGGGACGAAGAGACCGGCAGGCTGGTCCGCGGGAAATGTTGCGGCGGGCTTTTGGCTCCCGATGCCCAGAAAATGCTCTCCCGGCTGGGGCTTGGACTGCCGAAAAGCGTTTTGGTCGAGCCGCAGTTGTTCGTCGTCAGGGCAATTGACGTTCCCCGCCGAACAGAACGCTTCTACCAGCGGTTCTACATCAACATAGACCGGCGGGAGTTCGATCGCTGGCTGGTCTCCATGGTCCCCTCAGAGGTCGACGTGCGGTTCGGATACCGTTTCAAGTCGTTCGAGGCCGGCGCCGACGGTTTCAACGTCTCCTTCGTTCAGAACGGCGAAACGACGGTCGAACAGGCGCGGATACTCGTCGGCGCCGACGGGGCCTCTTCCCGCGTGCGAGGACAGGCGATGCCCGACCGCGCCGCGCCGAAACAATACTTCGCCATCCAGCAATGGGTGGAGTCGGAAGCCTCGCTGCCGTTCTTCTCCGCGATTTTCGATCCCGAGATCACCGATTTCTATTGCTGGACGATACCCAAGGGCGACCTGCTGGTGGTCGGAGCGGCGCTGGCGCCGAAAGACGAAACCTCGGGGAAGTTCGAGTTGCTCAAAAAGCGGTTGGAACCGTTCGGGTTCCGGCTGGGAAAGACGGTGCGCAGCGAGGGTTCGTTTCTCCTGCGTCCGATGCGGCCGCGTTTGCTTTCCACCGGCGCGAGAGGGATTGCCATGTTGGGCGAGGCCGGCGGTTGGATCAGTCCCAGCTCCGCCGAAGGACTGAGCTATGCCTTTCGCAGTGCTTTGATTCTTGCGGAAGTCCTGAGCGAGGGAACCGAGGGGTTCGAGAAGCGGTATGCCCGGGCGATGTGGCCGCTCCGATGGAACCTGCTGATGAAACAGTGGAAATCGCGGCTCATCTTTTGTCCGGCTTTGCGGAAGATCGCCATGAAGTCGGGCCTACAGAGCGTGGAGGTGCATCATGCTTAGAACCTGTCATACGCCCTTGGAGGCTGGACGGATTTCCTAATCCGTCCAGAAGAAAACGGACGGATCAGGAAATCCGTCCTACGAAAACCGGTCTGCCCGCTCGCGCCGATCAAGATCAGGCTCGATGTATCGTCGGAGCGTCGCCGTGGGCGAATAATTCCCGCTCGACTGGCCGCGACATGCCGACCCGCTGCTTGGCCTCTTGGGCCTTGAAGTCGAAATGATACCGCCCCATCCCCATCCACAGACAATAAGCCGCCGTCAGCAGGGCCGCCAGGGTGCAGCCCAAGAATACCGTGAACACCGTGTTCGACTTGCGCCCTTTCCAAATGCCGTATGGAATGAAGCCGACGCCGATCAGGAAAATCGTGGTGGAGAAAAAAACGATCTCGAACCAAAACAACGCCAGCAGGACCACGGGAACGCCGATCACTCCGGCCAATTCGACAACGAGCGGCAGCTTGCCGGCCTCTTTTTTGGCCTCCTCTTTTTCGCTTTCTTCGGCATCCTCTTCCCCGCCTTCCTCGGTTTCCTCGGCCTTAACCTCCGCTTCGTCGGCTTCCGCGGCTTCGGCGTCGGCCGCCTCGACGGGCTGAAGTTGCTCGTCCGCTTCGTCGGCCGGCGCGGCCTCGGCCTCCAAGACGGGTTCCTCCGCGGCGGCCTCTTCGCCGGGCGTCTTCAGTTCATCAAAGTTGGGATTCTCGTTTTCGACGTTGGCCACGATTGACTCTCCAGTTTATGCAAACAAAACAAACTGTTCCTTTTCTCTAAGCACACTCAATTATAGTTGGCGAATTGCCGTTCCGCCACCCGCAAAACCACCCCGCGGCGGGGTTTACTCACCAATTCAGCTCCACGGCCTCATCCCAGTGTTCGTGGAGCTTTTCGAGCGACGCTCGTAGCTCCTCGATTTGGGCTTTGATTTGGCGGACTTTTTGCCCGTCGCGGAGCACGTTGGGATCGATCAATTCGTGCTGGAGCCGATCGAGGCACGTCTCGCGTTCGGCGATTTCGGCCTCCAGATCGGCCACTTTACGGTACGGGAACCGGCGTTTTCGGGCCGTGCCGTGGGACAGGTTGGCAACCTGTCCTACGCTCTTGGCGGCAGAAGTAGGGTGGGTCAAGCCAAGCGGAGCCCCCCCCCGGCGTTTACCGCGGGGGGTGGGGCGGGGCGGGGGCCCTGGTGGCCAACGGGCCTTAGGGTGTGGGGGCCATATGTGGGGGGGGCAATGCCAGGTTTCCCCCCACACGGGTTTTGCCCGGGGGTGGGGGGGGGTCCTCTGCGTTTACCCCACCCTACGCGGACTCTCGGCCTCCGCTCGGCTCAGTAGCATCTGGTAGGTGTCGTAGTTGCCCTCGACGACGTGGACCCGGTCCGGTTCGATCGCCAACAGGTGGTCGGCCACGCGATTGACCAGGTATCGGTCGTGGCTGACCAACAACACGGTCCCGTCGAAGCGGGTAATCGCTTTTTCCAGAGCTTCGCTCGCCCAAAGGTCGAGGTGATTTGTCGGTTCGTCGAGGACCAGCAAGTTTGCCTCGGCGGCGGCCAGCCGGGCCAAGGCGGCGCGGCATCGCTCGCCGCCGCTGAGGCTGCCCACCTTTTGCAGGGCCTTGTCGCCGACCAGCCCGAAGCGGGCCAGCAGGTTGCGCCGCTGTTGCTGATTCAGCCGTTTATGTTTCGCGCCGATGGCGTCCATCACCGGCAGGTCGTCGTCCAACGCGGCCAACTGCTGATCGAAGTAGCCGATCATAACACCGTGTCCCAGACTGATTCGTCCCTCGTCGGGAGGCAAAAGCCCCAGAAGGCACCGCAGCAGAGTCGTCTTCCCGCAGCCGTTCGGTCCCAGCACGGCCCAGCACTGGCCGCGCGTGACGTCGAGGTTGACCCGATCGAACAACGGGCGGTCAAAACCCTTCGCCACGCCCTCGGCGCGGATCACGATGTCCCCGCTACGGGCCGGCGACGGAAAACTCATCGCCGGAGCGGCAATCTCGCGCGGCGGGGCGACCCGCTCGATCCGCTCCAGCTTCTTCCGCCGGTCCTCGGCCTGGGCGTGCTTCTGGCCGTAGGCGTTGCGGCGGATGAAATCCTCGGTCTTTTCGATCTCGATCCGCTGCTTTTCGTATGCGCGGCGCTCGACCAGCAACCGTTGTTCCTTCTGCCGACAGTAGGCCGAGAAGTTGCCGGCGTAGGAATCGACCGTGCCGTGGAACAGCTCCAGCGTACGGTTGGTCACCCGATCGAGAAAATACCGGTCGTGGCTGACCAGGATCATCGCCGCCGAGCTTTCCAGCAGAAAACTTTCGAGCCACTCGGTGGTCTCGATGTCCAGGTGGTTGCTCGGCTCGTCGAGGATCATCACGTTCGGCTCGGCCAGCAGGAGCTTGGCGAGCATCAGGCGGTTTTGCTCGCCGCCGCTGAGCGAGGCGACCGGCTGGTCGAACGACTCGCGTCGGAACCGCAGCCCGTCGAGGATCCGCTCGATTCGATGCTCCAGGTTGTAGGCGTCCTGGCGGTGCAGTTCGTGCTGGAGATGGTCCCAGCGGGCGGAGAGCCGCTTCTGCTCGGCCGGATCGGTCGATTGCGCGATTGCGTCGGCCGCCTCGACCGCTTCCCGTTGGAGCGAGACCAGATCGGCCAGCGCGCCGCGGGCCGCTTCGTACAAGGTGAGTTGGGGGCCGAAATCGGGCTGCTGTTCGAGATAGCCGAGATGCGCGGCCGCATGGACGCGACACGTGCCCGAGTCCGGCTCGTCCTTGCCGTCCAATATGCGCAGCAGAGTGGTTTTTCCGCTCCCGTTTGGCCCGACCAGACCGACGCGGTCGCCGGGGCGCAGCTCGAAGGTCACGCCGGCCAGAACCGGCTCCGGCCCAAAACGCTTTTTTACGTCGGCAACGTCGAGAAGGATCATCTGAGGCGCGGGTGGAAGCAAAGGGCGTTTTTGGAGAGCATAGTCCCCTCTCCCTTTGGGAGAGGGTTAGGGTGAGGGCTGTTGTGAGAGAACCAGGGTCTTGTTGCGTTGGAATCCGTGAAGCCCTCACCCCTGGCCCCTCTCCCTGAGAGAGAGGGGAGGCTTTATTCTACCACCAATCGCCCCGCGTGGGACCGCCCTCGATCAATTCGCCGTCGGCACGGTCGCCGAGCTTTCGCAGCACCTCCGGATCGATGCTGTTGGTGATCGAATCGGTCCGGCCGTCGCCGAACAGATAGTTGCATACGTCGGGATGGCAGGAGCCGAATCCACCCACGAACAGATCGTTCCACTCCGCCTCCGGGTCGTCGTCGGCCGGTTTGGCGGCAACCGGCAGCGTGGGTGCGTCGCCGGGGGTTTGGTTCGGCGCCGTGCCGGTGTTGCGCAGCGTGGCCCGGGTGCCGGACATCCAACCGAGGTCCCGAAATCCGATCAGTTTTTCGCCCACGAAAATCGTATGCGCGGCGCCGTCTGTCGCGTCGTCGCGGCGGACCTTGCTGTCGAGGAACAGCACACCGTCGTTGTCCGCGTCGATCGGCGTCTCGACGCCGCTCTGACACCCCGCGTAGTTGCTCGCCGTCCAGGTGCCCGCGACTGAGCGAGACGCGTTGGAGCTGGACCACTGGCCGTCGGACCCCGGCGCCGGCGGCGCGATCCGACATACGCCGCACGAAGGACACACGAACAGCGGGACGTTGATTGCCCGGGTCCGTGTGTTCTTCTCGTTGTATGCACCGACCGAAAAGTCTATCTGCTCGAAGAGCACTCTCTCGTCGAGGTATGGCAGGATTTGCACCAGCCAGCTCATCTTGTAGCCTTGCGGGATATTGCGGACGGGGCCTTCCGCGTCGATCGTGCCCGAGGGGAGCGACTCTTGAGCCGCCTCGTAGCCGGCCAACGCAATGCCGATTTGCGTGAGGTTGTTCAGGCAGCCCATTCGTCGGGCGGATTCCCGCGAGGCCATGACCCCCGACAACGTCAAGGCGAGCATGATACCGATGATCGTAATCACCACCAGCAGTTCCACGAGCGTAAAGGCGAAGGGTGGAAGGCGGAGGGCTGGCCGCGTCAGCGGCCCGTCGGCGATGTTCCGCCGGCGTGCTTGCACGCCCCGCGGGAAATCAAAAATTTTGTTTCGCATCATATGACTCCGGGTCTTTGGGG
>JAUWNG010000018.1 GCA_030612765.1 Planctomycetota bacterium | reverse complement strand
TGGAAGTCCATTCCCATGGTAGATTCCTTTCCTGAAATGCCAGATTGCCCAAATCGTCACAAATTCTACCACCCGAACCCAAAATCTCCGATCCCAACCCAGCCAGTCCAAAACCGACAAGAAGTCCGTTCCTGCACCCCTTGGCGACGGCAACGCGACAAAGGAACGCTGGCCGGTCTGGCTCCCAAGCGTCGTGGGCGGAAGGCCAATCCCGACACCCCCGTGATCGCCGAGAACGATCGGCTCCGACGCGAGAACCAGCGGCTGGCAGCCAAGCTCCGTCAGGCCGAGACGATCATCGAGGTCCAAAAAAAACTCTCCGAAATCCTGGGGATTCCCCTGCCGCCGTCCGACAGCAACGAGAGGATGCCATGAAGGCCATCGAAGAACTCTCTCCGCAGGTGGGCACGGCAGCGGCCTGTCGTAATCTGGGCGTGCCCCGAGCGACGCTCTATCGGCGGCGTCGGCCGAATCTGCCCGTGCCTGCGGCTGCGCCACGGCCCAAGCCACCACGAGCGCTGAGCGACCAGGAGCGGCAACAGGTCATCGACGTGCTCCACAGCGAGCCGTTTGCCGACAAGGCCCCGGCCGAGGTTTACGCGGCACTTTTGGATCAGGGCCGGTATCTCTGCTCGATCCGCACGATGTACCGCGTCCTGGACTCCCGGCGGGAAGTCCGCGAGCGGCGAGACCAACTACGACACCCAACCTATCACAAGCCGCAACTGGTGGCCACCGCTCCAAATCAAGTCTGGTCCTGGGACATCACAAAGTTGCTGGGGCCGGCGAAGTGGACCTACTTCCACCTCTACGTGATCCTCGACATCTTCAGCCGTTACGTCGTGGGCTGGATGCTGGCCAGCCGCGAAAGCGAACACCTGGCCGAGCGGCTGATCCGCGAGACGGTCGTCAAGCAGGGCGTCGCCCGCGACCGATTGACGCTTCACAGCGATCGCGGGCCGTCGATGCGTTCGCGGACCGTGGCCCAACTTCTGGCCACGCTGGGGATCACCAAGTCTCACAGCCGGCCGCACGTCTCCGACGACAACCCGTTCTCGGAGAGCCAGTTCAAGACGCTGAAGTACCGGCCGGAGTTCCCCGACCGTTTCGCCAGCATCGAGGACGGCCTAAACTTCTGCGACAAGTTCTTCCACTGGCAGAACCACGAGCATCACCACTGGGGCCTGGGCATGCTGACGTCGGCCACGGTCCACTTTGGTCAGGCCGACACTGTGCTGGCTGCTCGGCAGGCGGTGTTGACCGCGGTTCATGTCACCCATCCCGAACGATTTGTCCGGCACCCGCCGCGACCGCTTAGGCTGCCCAGTGAGGTCTGGATCACCCCTCCGGCCGATGGGCCGGTACCCCGTATGTTACAACTACCGCGCGACACTAATTTCGTACCGCAGTTGTCTCAAACCCGTTGACACGTTCCGGACTTTGGATTCTCTATTAGCGGGGGACAGGGGATTGCCCGAACCTGGAGTACCGTCATAATCTCTTCAGAGGAGGGCAGAGTTTCGTGAATGTGGAGAGATCCAGATGGGCCATCATTTCGTTCCGCAAGCGCATCTCCGAAGATTCGAGTGTCCGGAGCGGCCGGGTTTCGTGTGGATGTACGATAAGGTTTGTCACGCCTTTTCCCAGGTGTCGATTAAGTGCGCCGCTCAGTCACGAAGATACTACGACCGGGAGGTGGAAGCGGGACTTGCAGAGATTGAAGAACAGGCGAACACGGCAATTGAGAAAATTTGGCGGTACGAACCGTTGGGCAACCGTGAGCGTTCGTACGTTTCCCTGTACTTGCTGACGATGGCGACTCGCGGACCGCGCCATCGGAGAAAAATATTGGAAGAAATCGCGCCGAAGTCTCTTGACTCAATAATCAAAGAACACGAGGCTGGTATTGAGAAGTGGATTGAGGAATCGGGCGATGATCCGCGTGCCCACGCCCAAATGAAGGAGCTTGAAAAGGTCCGGGAGAAGTTTTCCAAAACGCCTCCACAGAACATTGTTGATATAGTCCGGACGCCCTTCTGGAGCCAGAGGACCGTTGAATGCGTCCACAACATGATTTGGCGCATGGTTCCAGCGCCGCCGCAGACCCTTTATTTGACATGTGACACTCCGACCCATTTCTCGGAATGGGCTGGTGTCGGCACACCTGGATCTGAACTCACGTTTCCGACCTCGAAGAATATTGCCCTGATCGGCTCGCACACCGGTAGTGCGGCGTCAATCGAATACCTTCCCTCGCAGGTTGACCTCGTGGCCGAGGTAAATCGACGCATAGTGAACTGCGCCGAACGATTCATCTTTTCGCACACCAAGGACGACTGGATTGCGGAGTTGGCCGAAAATCCGCCGCCTTTCAACAGAATTCGGTGGATTTAGATTCTCAAGCGTTCATGTTGTACTACTGGGCAGCATCAGAGAGCTAGCCCGCATTTCTCAGTGTGCCGTGAAAGGCTTGTTGATTCTAGTGGGTGCGAATCCCACCCGGCATCTGGTCGCTCCAGCCGGAAGCACTTGGAGCGGTTCAAGGAGGTAACGAATTGGACTGAAGCACTTCAAGAAAAGGGTCACTTGGTGACTCAGCGAACACGCAGGCCGTAACGTGAGTGAACGCCGAGCAGGCCTCGAAAAGGGTAATGTGGGAGCCGACCTGCCTGAGTAACAGGGAAGGCCGCCGCCGGTCGGGCGGGATGAACGACAGCACCCGACCGGTCCCACCGGGGTAGTGGCGACAGCATGCGTGGAAGAAGAAACGACAAGCAACACGGAAAGCCCCAGCGGTGGGAGCGTGTGACTCTCAACCGGACTCCCGCGAGGGACAGGCCGGGCCGTGTGGGGTGGCGGAGGGGTTCGTAGTACCGTGGAAACCGGGTAACGCTGGTGGAGGAAAGGAGCCTCACTTCGGGCGCGTCGTCGGAAGGGACAAGGGGCAGGGTAATTGGCTTCGGCCTGAAAACCCACCAATGCTCAGGCGTTCCAGAAGCGACTTTACCGGGGGCGAAGATTGATAATCGTGTGTCCCTCGGAGAAGCCCGTCGGAGAGCCGGATGCGGGGAAGCCGCACGTCCGGTTCGATGAGCGGGATGTGGAGACGGAGCATGGCGGGGCTATTGAGGCACCGGCAGACGAAAGGGCCGGAAACAGATAGGCCCCGCCTAAACCACCGCGCCACATCTCGACTCTACCCACCCCTATTGAAAAAGGGCGGCCTTCTTGGCATAAGTTGTTTTGTGGAAACCAACTTTAGCTAATCGCAAGGAGGCAGCCCCATGACGACAGAGTGTAACACACACGAGTTTGATTTCCAAGCCTTGGGGAGCCGGGCTATCACCGCCCGATTCGACGGCGGAGCCATCACTTCGGACGCCGGCGGTCTGCTGCTGCGGGAGGTGGAAGCCAAGACCGGCATTCTGCGGCGATTCGCCGCCTGTTTCACCGACCACCGCGATCCCGACCTCGTGGAACATTCAGTGTACGAACTGGTGGCACAGCGGGTCTTTGCCCTGGCCTTGGGCTACGAAGACCTCAACGACCACGACACCCTGCGCCACGACCCGCTGCTGGCGGTGCTGGTGGGCAAGACCGATCCGACCGGAAAAGACCGACGTTGCCCTCGGGATCGAGGCAAGTCGCTGGCCGGCAAAAGCACGCTCAATCGACTGGAACTGACGCCCACCGGAGCCAACAAGAAAAGCCGCTACAAGAAGGTCGTCGCCCGACATCGCGACATGGAGGCCTTCTTTGTGGAGATGTTTCTGGCGTTGCATCCGGTGCCGCCGAAAGAGATCGTGCTCGATCTGGACGCCACCGACGATCCGATCCATGGCCGTCAGTTGGGCCGCTTCTTTCACGGCTACTACAACAACTATTGCTATCTGCCATTGTACATTTTCTGCGGCGAGCATCTGCTGTGCGCCAAGCTGCGGCCGTCGGACATCGACGGCGCGGCGGGTTCGGTTAAACAGTTGATGGGTATCATCGAACGCATTCGCCGTCAGTGGCCGAATGTGCGGATAGTCGTGCGCGGCGACAGCGGTTTCTGTCGCGAGCCTTTGATGCGTTGGTGCGATGAGAACCGCGTGGATTATGTGCTAGGATTGGCGAAAAACGCCCGTTTACAGCGGATTCTGGGCTGTGAATTGCACGAGGCGAAGCTGCAATTCGAGGCCACGGGCCAGCCGTCGCGGGTCTTCAAGGATTTCACCTATCGGACGCGAAAGAGTTGGAGCCGCGAGCGGCGCGTGGTGGGCAAGGCCGAACATCTGTCGAAAGGGAAGCAATCCGCGATTCGTGGTGACTTCGCTTTCGGCCGATGAGTTCGACGCCCGCGCGTTGTACGAAGATGTGTACTGTGCCCGAGGCGAAATGGAAAACCGGATCAAGGAACAGCAGTTGTGCCTGTTCGCCGACCGCACGAGTTGCGCGACGATGCGCGCGAATCAGTTGCGGTTATGGTTGTCGGGCGTGGCCTACACGCTGCTGGTGGCGTTGCGGCAGTTCGGCTTGCAGGGGACTGAAATGTCGCGGGCACGGTGCGACACGATCCGGTTGAAACTGTTGAAGTTGGGGGCGTTGGTGCGGACGACGGTTCGTCGGGTGTGGGTTTCGTTTTCGGAAAGTTGGCCGTACCGTCGCGTGTTTGCCCAGGTATATGAGAACTTGCGTCGGTGGTCATTGCCTCTGCCGGACTCTGGATAAGGGCTTTCAGCCTCCCCAAACGCCAGTTTCAGGAGATTGTGGCGCTGACGGTCTGCGCCGATCCTGCGTGGGCCGTGTGAAAACGGCTTCTCGCCCCCACCACTGGCCATTGTGAATGGCCGCCGTTTGCCGCGATGACTACAGTGAGCCGCGATTCGCTTCCCAACTTCCCCTCTACGCCGTCCGAGGCGGTTGTGCCGAAGGGTGGTGAGAAATGCGGGCTAGGTTCGATGAGCCCTATCAACAAGTAGTTCTTTCCCAATGCGCGTCAGTCACACCGCTCGATGCGTGTTCCCGACAAACGTATGGCCGAGATGAGACGCGTCGGAAAACGACCCCTTTTTCGGAACGCCCCCTGCAGTTCCATCAAACATACCGACGAGTAATGCGGGACGGTCGCGAGATCGTCTGGCACACGCCACAGCTTGAAGACACCCGACTAGGTAATTATACTGCCCGCATGACCGACACCCCCAAGCCCCGCCACCGCTGGCTTCGATACAGCCTGATATCGCTGCTGGTGCTTGTCATCGTTGCAAGCATCGCCATGAGTTGGATCTCCCACAGGCTGCAACGGTCCATGCGGCAACAGGAAGCGGTGGAAGCGATTGTGAACACGGGAGGGGCAGTGAGGTTCGACTTCGAGATTGACCAATCGGGAAATCGTTTGCCAAAGGCATCGCTCCCCGGCCCAACATGGCTGCGGCGTTGGATCGGCGATGACATTTGCTCCAACGTGGTAGAGGCTGAAGTGAAAGCCGACAATGCCCTGGAAGGCATCAAAGATTTGCCTCAACTCCGCCATCTGCACCTTTCTTCCAAGGAGATCACGGATGCCGGGTTGCAGCATCTCGAACAATTGCCCCAACTCGAAACGTTGCGCCTTGAGAAGACTCAGATCACGGAGCAAGGTGTCAGAAAGCTCCGAAAGGCATTACCGAACTGTCGGATTGTTCGGTGATGCCCAGTTCCCGCATCTGACGCCGTAGTTTTCGTTCCTTCCGCCGAACCGTCTCCATCACTCTTCGCCTCTTTTCTGCTGACAGTAAATCCAACCCCTCCAAGTAAACGCAACTCTTCCCCTTGGAGTAATCGGTGACCAGACTGATCGTGAAGTTTTCCATCCCCTGCGATCGCAGGAACTTGACGAGCTTCTTCTGGAAGGATCGGTAATCAACGTCGAGTTCCAGCCCGATGGTTCCGTGTCGAAAGCTGTGCCCCTTCCCGCCCTCGCAGGAGGTGAAGGTCTTGAAGCCCGCTTTCCAAAGCAGGAGAACAGCATCACGAATGCCTGGGTCGAGATCAATCTTGCTGCGAGCCATCTTTCTTCCACTCCCCCGCATACGCCAGGTTGTAGCCCTGCTTCGTAACCGTTCACGCCCTGGGGGCGAAATCTTGATAAATTGATCTGGACACGCGGGGCATTTTCGGCGACACCAGTGGCATGTCGCTTGATATTACGGAAAAAATCATCGCCCGCCAGCCGCCGGAGGCCCAGGCCATCATCCGTCTGTTGTTGGCGAAGATCGCCGAGTTGGAAACGCGGATTGAGCAACTCGAACGCGGGCAAAAGACGCCACAGAACTCCTCGTTGCCGCCTAGCTCGCAACATCCCCACGCCCGGCCGCAACCACGGAAATGCAAGTCGAAGAAGAAACGAGGAGGGTAACTCGGCCACGAGAAACATGAGCGGCCGCTGATTCCAACGAAAGACTGCAACGGTGTGAAACCGCTGCGACCGAACAAATGCCGACGCTGCGGCGAGAAACTCTCCGGCAACGACCCTGAACCGCTGCGGCATCAGGTGTGGGAGTTGCCCGAGATCAAACCGCACGTCACCGAATACCAGCGGCATCGGCTGTGCTGCCCACATTGCAGCGAAACGACCTGCGCCGATCTGCCGGCGGCCGTGCCTCGCGGGCAATCGGGGCCGCGGCTGATCGCCTTCGCGGCACTCTTGATGGCCCACTTTCGCCAGAGCAAGCGGCGAACGGCGTTGTTCCTGAGCGCGCTGTTGAATCAGCCGTGCTGCCCGTCGCTGACCGTGAAGATGCAGACGCTGGCCACCGCCGCCGTGCGTCCGTCCTACGAGGAGTTGGTGGCGGAACTGCCCAAGCAAGACCGGCTCGGCGGCGACGAATCGCCCTCGAAGGAAGGCAAATCCAAGGCGTGGCTGTGGACCTTGGTGGCTCCGAAGTTCACCGTGTTCGCCATGCGTCGCACGCGCGAGGCGAAGGTGTTGGACGAGTTGCTCACCGATCAGTTTTCCGGCGTCGTCAACTGCGACCGGGCAAAGATGTACTGGCGGCTTGGCCGGCTGCAATGGTGCTGGGCACACCTGATTCGGGATTTTCAGGCGTTGATCGACCGGGGCAACGCTCAGGCGAAGCGGCTCGGCTACGACTTGCGTCGCGCGGCGAAGACGCTCTTTCGCCACTGGAGCGACTATCGCGGCGGCGCGATCAGCTGGGCGGCGTTGCAACGTCGGCTCGCTCCAGTGCGCCGCGAAGTCGATCGGCTGTTGCGTCGCGGCGTGGCCAGCGGCAACCGCCAGATGCAGGGCATGTGCCGGGAGTTGTACAAACATCGCCGATGGCTTTGGACGTTCGCGCGATGTCACGGGGTGGAGCCAACGAACAACGCCAGCGAGCGGGCGTTGCGTCACGCGGTGATTTGGCGCAAGTTGTCGTTTGGGGTGCAGAGCGTCGGCGGGAGTCGCTTCGTGGAGACAATGCTGAGTGTGATCGAAACGTGTCGTCAACAAGGCCGCCATCTCCTCTCTTTTCTCACCGCCGCCGTTCGTGCCCATCTCTCCGGCCACATCTCGCCCTCATTGCTCCCCGGAGCGTGAACGGTTACGCATCCGAGTCCTTCATCCTTCGACAACCTCCAGTTCAGCTCCCGCCAGGATCTCCTCCTTGACATATCGTCGAAACGAACTCATCGACGAGAAGAAGCGGAACCCGGCCTGACTTGCGGCCTCTTCGACTTCTTCCCCCTCGCCTATCAGCACGGCGACAGGCTGGCTAAGCCCCTCCTGCAAACCGTCTGGCCAGGCGAGATCGAGAATTGCCACGACGTCACCGGACTCGCCATCAACTAGCTCATACGACAATTCACCGGCGGGAAGTCCGCGTCTTGTTACCCAGTCATTGCAGCGGACCAGGCGGGCTTCCTCTTCATCACCATCAATACCGCCGGGAACGTAGGCGGCAGCACGCTCGACGAATTGTGCATCCTCTGCCGACACCACGACAGGAATGCTCCCCGCCGATAATCGGTCGAGAAAGTCGTTGGCCGTGCTGGCCAGAAGCTTGCGGCGTTCGTCGAGGAAATCCAAGTAGTTTTCCGGCCTCCAGAGATCCGGGTCCATTGGAATCCAATGGCTCGCAACTGCCCCTGGTGTTCGCTTCTCGTATTCCGGGATGTATATGGCGGGATTCTTCTTCGAGACTTCGAGGTTTGTCTCTTGTGTGAGAAACGTGAAGTTGGCAATGGCGTTCACTTGCCGTTTCGTGTATCCGTGCTCGTAGAGCAACGCCTTCGGAAAAATGTGGTGGACTTCCAGACGCGACAGATGTCCCAGCAGGTGGTTGGTCAATTCATCGCCGGTTCCCCAATCGCGGGCGTGAAGAACCCTGGTCATCATGTAGAGCAAGGGGTAGAAGCGGTTGCCCTTGGTGGATCCGCCAAAGTCGCTTTCGTTCAGCTTCAAGTTCGCCCGTGCTTGTCGAAGGATCTCGATGAGCCGATTCAGGGCTTGACTGGGTTCCGTCTCGGAAGCGTCTTCAATCGCTTCCAGGTCGGTGTTCAGCTTGCTCTCGGTCGAGCTGGAGTATCGGCCCCAGAGCATGGCGTGGACGTACCAGAACAGCAAACGGTCTCGTTCCGTCTGGTCGGCTAACTTGCCACCTCGTTGAACCAAATAGCGACTCATCAGGGGAATGGCATAGCGGCTACCAAGAACCCGGTCGTGGTCGAGCCCCAGGCGGCCTGCAATGAGATTCAGAATTCTGTCGATGGCTTTCTCAGTCGTCTCAAGGCCATCGCGAAACGTCGCCGCATCGACGTTCTTCATCGCTGTGAAGAGTGATTCACCAGTCACGACAGCGTTGATGTTCCGCAGGAGCCAGTCGAGTTTGAACTGGTAGCCCGCCTTTTGCCATTTTGTGATACGCTTCTTCATCTCGTCGCGGGCATCCGGCCATTCGGCACAGATCTTGGCGAGGGTCAGGTCACCTTTCGACAGCTTTGTACCGCCGCTGTTGACACGATTGAAGATGTCGACCACAACGTCAACCGTTTTGTCCTCGCCGGTGACTTCCTCCATGTGAAGATCAACTGCCTTGATATTTTCAATGGCATTGATTCGATTCAGATACTTGGAAATGTCGGGCTGGAATTCCGGAACTTGCAGGAGGTGCTGCATGGTTTCTCCTGCCCCATCTCGCATGATCCTGGTAACGCTCAGCCAACGGGGGTCATCCTTCATTTTTGCAGGCGAATAGAACTCGAATGTCTCTTCCTGAAGATTGAAGTAGAGTCCCGTGAAGGCTTGGGCGTTGCCATCGAAGAATTTGGGCGGTATGCCGCGTTGGATTCCATAGAGCGACGTGATTCGCTGCTGTCCGTCCAGGAGCAGTTTCACCGTGCCTGGGGTGAGTTCTTGGTCGCCTCGGGCGTCGGCCGTCTCGGTCTTGGTCACCCACACCAGCAGGCTGCCCACCGGGTGCTTGTGATAAAGTGAGTACATGAGGCCGCGGACCTGGTCACGATTCCAGACATACCCACGCTGGAATTCAGGGAGTGCCATTGAGCCAAGGTCAATCTGGTCAAGAATCGTTTCGATTTTCATGGTACGGCTTGTCTTTCGTCTACTGTGGGCGTTCTTGTCTCAGTGGCATTAGAGCGTTGAGTTGCTAATGTTAATCCCAGTCAATCCGGCCTGTTGCAGTTGGCTTTTCACGGTCGCCCGATAGTTGCTCGTGCAGCCAGACTTGAGAACAATCTCCGACACGAGTCCTTCCAGCTTGATAGGAATGTTGAAACCCTCCGAGCCCGTCCTCCGGATGTCGACATAGGCCGCCGCACACTTGTCGCCAACCTCTTTGACATACTCTTCCTTCGACTCATTCTTCAGACCGTCAATGAATCCCCGCCACTCTCGCGGGTCTTCGGGCAATGCCTTCTTAATTATCATCGGTATCTTGGCAAGGGCAGGCGATTTCGCCACGAAGCGGACTTCGCTTTCGTAACTCCAGCTATCCTGGATGATTCCGAGAAGGTTTCGGAACCCATCTTCAGGCAGGAAATACGCCCAATGGTCAACGTAGCCCACCGCACAAACGCTCGGCTTCGCTTGTTTTCTCGGCGAGTTGTGAGCGTACGCCAGGGCCTGTTCAAGCTGGCCAACCGTTGTTCTGACCGCAACTCCGTTCTTTTCCACCACGAATTCCTCCCACATCTCTCTCGATTCGCCGCCGTTCTCGTGCCAGCATGAGACGCCACATACTTGAGCCATTGAAAGAACGCAACTCTTCAGGGCCGCCGTATCTGCTGCGAGAAATCTTTGCTTTCGCCGTGCAGATTCTTCAGAAGACAGTCCCTGAAGTTTGGCCATTCTATCGCAGTATTCTTCTGGATTATCATTCGCGTCAGGCAACGACCCCTCAAACCGGTCGCCGAAGTTCCGGGGGTACGCGAACCACAGTTGACCAGGGTCATTGCAATAGTGGTCCTTCGTCTCTGAAGGCTCGCACCAGTCTTCGTCTTCGGAGAACTTCTCAAGGAACTTCTCGAACTTCCAATCATCCAAGTACCGCCAAAGCACGGTATCCGAGTTGGGCGGTGATGGGTTCCTAGCAATGCTCATTCGTTGCTTTTCCAGTCACTCATCTTTCAACGGTTCGGCGGCAAGTCGCCACCCGGCCCGAACCATCTCGGCCAGGATGATGTACGACACAAACGGCGAACCATGGTGCTTGGTGGCTGCAAACCTGTAGTCGGTCACGAAGTCGTCGAACACCGGTTTCAGCTCGTCAGGCAGCGAGTTACGGGCCTGTTCGTGTTTTTCGGTGCGTTCTGTTGCCATGGGGACCTACTTCCGGCTTTTCTCTTGAAGGATCAGCGACGGGGGCCGCGGAGAGTATCTCATGTCACACCTTTGAGCTGCTTGTATTCGGCGCGGACTTCCTGGGGAACGGGTTTGCCGGATTGGATGGCGGATTCGACTTCACGCCAGTAGAGGCGGTTGTTCTCGGTAATGTCGTTGCGTCATTACAGCCTTGGCGGATTTGCCCTCCACATCCATTAGTGTCCGGTTCCGATGATCAACGCTCCTCGAACCCCTGTGACTTGAACTTCAACGTCCTGGCGTTCTCAGTTACGGTGCGGACGGCGTGGTCTGGAACGCCGTCCGGTACGTCGACCTGGATCTCCAGAGTGATTTCCGCTTTAGCTCCGACCAGGCCGGTGAGGTGCGAAAGGACTTCGGCGGCGATCTTGCCGGCATCGCGGCCGAGACGTGTGGCGTCGAGTTGCACGGAACCGTAGAACCGTCGGGCCTTCTTTGGTGTTACTTCCTCGATTGTCGCCCCACCAGTTCCCGTTCCGTCGCCGGTCTGGCCAGGTGTATCGTCTGATGTTCCGGTTCCGCCCGTTCCTTCGCCAGCTTTCTCTTTCTGCTTCGCCTCGTCAGCTTCGAGTTGCTGGACAGCGACGTCGGGTTTGACCAACACGCTCTGGCCGTCCAGGGTGACGGTAGACCCTGGGCCCGTCTTGAGTCCACGGTATCGTCCTGTCTCGGGGTCGTAGGCGTCGGCGTACGCGAACCCATCCTCCCGCCAGGTCAGCAAGGAAAGACCATCCTTGATCGCATCGACCAGAACCTGGTTGTTCCGTAAGCGAGGAAGGTACAGGTATTGGGAAAAATCATCGGCGAGTTGTTTCGCGGCGACGTGGTCACCACGCCACAGCGGCACCTTGTCGAGTTCGAGCCGCAAGGTAGCCCCGCCGAATTGCGTGATGAGCAGACCTTCGTTCTTGAGCTTTTTCGCTGCTCTGACGGCCAACGTGTCCTGACCCTGCAAGCGTGTGGCTTGCCACTCGACCGTTCCCTTCGGGTCGGGCTGGGTTGGCACAAGCAGCCACTGGTACGTCTCGGGAATCCGTTGGTCGACGGTGTCGTCCGACTGCTCGCGTTTCGTCTTGGCCTGCTTGGACTGAAACGCGTCGAGGTTCAATTCGACCTTCTCCTCGTCGATCGACTTCCAGGCAAGGTATTGACGTACTGCCTGCTCTAGGTCTTCTAGTCGATTGCGGTCGGCGGCCAGGAAAACGATTGCGTTCTTGCAGAGCCGTGGGCCGGTGCCGCGTTGGTCGAGCAGTTCGGCAGCGGCCACACTTGCCGGGCTGTTGGTTTCCTTCGAGGCGTGCGGGTGCTCGGGGGAAAGGATGACGAGCCTTGCCTCGCTCTCATCGGGTACGTCACCGGTGGAGCCGGGACACGGATGAACTTTCACGAAATCGCCGGGCCGGCGTTGCTCTTCCCGAAGCCGGCTCTTGATTTCCTCGGCGACGATGTCCTCGGGCAACCGTACTGCTCGATCATCGGCAACCCGGGTGACGTTCGGCTGCGTTGAGTACCAATATCGCTGCCCGTCCACGTACAAATGAGTGGCCTTGTCGGTAAGCCGACGCAAGGCATCGCCAAACGTGGCCGTGCTTTCGCCGGGCTGTACACAGCCGAGTCGAACATGCCGATCCTCCAGCCCCCGGTTGGCCGTGTTCTGTGTGGGGGCGGAACCCAAGTAGAGGGTCCGGGTCACTCGTCGACAGGCCGAGTAGCGTCCGAGGTTGGGGTTCTCGCGGTCCAGTCTGAGTGGCAGCGACCGGGGCCCGTCCACGTCGGCCTCGATGATGGGGCTCCAGTTGTCCTCCAGGTAGTGCGTCAACTCGGCATGCACCAACGGGTCATCAATCGGCACCGAGGCCGGCATGATCAGCAGGCTGCCGTCCTGGCGTTCCCAAAGGACGTGAATCACCGCCGCCATCAACCGCAACACGCCGCGGGTCCGCTGGAACTTCTCCAGCGTCGACCAGTCGGTGTGAAGCCGGTCGAACAGCTCGGGGTGGATGGGATAGGCTGCCACGATCCGCCGTTCGTAGTCGCCTTCGTGGGTATGACCAGGGAACTCCGCCTTCTGTGTGCGGTACATGTCGCAGAAGTTTCGGGCGACCGTGTCTCTGGCCCGCAGCAACTCCGGGTCGGTGATCGGCTCGAACAACCGGCGGCGGACGATTTCGTAGCTCTCCTCGGCACTGGCCGGCCGCCAGGGTGCTTCGACGCGGCCGATTGCGTTCTTCAGCCGTGTAAGGGCCTCGCGGCCGCGATCGCCGCCAAACTCAATGTCCGAGGCTGGGATGCTCACCAGCAACATCGTTCGGTCGGCCGCCTTGGCCGCTTCGCTCAGGGCCTGGGCGAACGTGAAATGGGTGTCGAAACTGCCGCCGGGCAGGTCTGACGTTTCGTGCAACTGGGCGGCGTAGCGAATCCACTCGTCGATCAGCACCACGCACGGGGCATACTTATTGAAAAGCAGCCGCAGGGTGTCGCCCGGGTTGGTGGCGCGGCGGTCGTCCTCGGCGACCATGGCGTAGCCCTCGGCACCGCCCAACTGCCAGGCCATCTCGCCCCACAGCGTCCGCACCTCGGTCCCGTCCTTTTTGATGCTCGGCTTGCCGGGCGAAATCTTGTGGCCGACCAGCACTGCCCGGCTGACGTTGGTGGGGATGGCCTCGATCTTGGCTTCGAGCATCAGCGCCTCGACGCCGGGCAGCTTGCCGGCGGGGCAGCCGGAGCAAAGGTGATATAGGGCCAACAGCGAGTGGGTCTTGCCGCCACCGAAGTTGGTTTGCAGTTCGATCACCGGATCGCCCCCGGTGCCGCCGAGCCGGCGAAGGGCGCCCAGCAGCATACCGTTGAGACCTTCGGTCAGGTAGGTGCGACGGAAGAACTCCGTGGGGTCGCGGTATTCGTCGACCCCTTCGCCCTGGTAGACCTGCCAGAGGTCGGCGGCGAACTCGGCCTGGGCGTAGTTGCCCGAGGCCACGTCGGCGTGGGGCGTGACCACTTCCCGCCACGGACGCAGGCCGGCCATCGGCTGGCCTTCGGTGGGGGCGGCGGCCAGGCGCCGCTGGTCGTTGCGGACTTGCCGGTCGAAGGCCTGGTGCATCAACTCCCGCTTCATCCGCTCGACCTCGTCGGCCTGTTCGGCCGAGACGGCAGTCAGCAGCCGTTGGATGCTGTCCAGGGCCCGGTAGGTGTCGTCCGTGCTGAACTTCTGCTCGTGTGCCGAGCGGTTGCGGACTTCGCGGAGTTCGCCGATCAGGCTGCGTTCCGACTGACCGAGCGTTTTCTTGAAGACGATGTTCCACTGGTCCCACATTACGGCAAGCAGGGCGTGGCTATCCCAGTGGATGGCTCCCGGCGTCTTGCCGGCACCGCGGCCGCTACGAAAGCTGTCCTGGGCCTTCTTCGTCCAATCGTCGCCGTGCTGGGCCTTCATTTCCCGTTCCACGAACGGAAACAGTCCCGGCGTGAGCAACTCCAGGCCCTTGCGTACTCGCTCTTGATTGCTGAGTGCCATCGAATATCCCTACTCATTCTTCTAGGAATGATTGTTGTGTTTCCGTTTCCGGCTTTATCTGTCTGGCCAGTTTCGATATCTCCGGCCAGGCGATGACCAAGCTGTTGTAGGCCAGTGCCTCCTGGGCCCACTTCTTTCGTTCGCAAGTCGTGTAGAGACGATAGGCCAGGTCCCGGGCGATCTCGCCCATCGAGCCGACCTTGCGGAGCAACTCGGCGGCGGCCGTCTCGCCGTCGTTCTCCAGGGTTCGTATTAGGTACTGGATGACCTCCCAGACAACCAGCCGAGAGTCGGTCATGGGGTCCCAGTTGTCGGGTAGTTCATCTCGCTTGAGCAAGCGAACCTTGCCCGCTTTGGCTGCCAGGATACCGGCCTCGACCAGGCCGCCGACGGAGACACCCTTGGCCTTGGAGAGTGTTTCGGCGTCGCCGAAGGCAGCTTCCTGGTTGCCGTATTGGTCGAACCAAGCCAGGGCCCAGCGGGTTTCGGCGTCGAACTCGCCCTCCTGTTCGGCCAGCACCTCGTCCAGCACTTCGTTGATGAGCGTCAAGGCCTTCCGCACCGTCATGGGCGTGCCGTCCGATTCCATCACCTTGGCGTAGCGGCTGAAGATGGCCATGCCGGGGCCGATGGTGGCTTGCGCCAGGTCGACCGGCGCGATGCTGCCGCTTTGCAGGTGCCGCAGGGCGTCGGGCAGTTCGCGTTTGAGCGCGCCCAGGAATTCTCGCCGCGTGGCCAGTGGCGCATCGTCGCTGCGCGGCACGCAAACGAGAACGACGGATGAGGCGAGGACGTTCACACTCCCCTTGAGTCCCTTTGTTCGCTCTGTACGAATGGGCCACGTGCCTGTGATGCAGAAGTCTTGGTCAATCACGCCTGTCAAGAAAGTCTCCCAGCCAGTGGAAGCCGTGCCTGATGAATCGGTTTCCGCCTGCTTAAAGGCATAGAAAATCGTGGTCGGGTAGTCCGGGTGGCCTTGCTCTCGCCAGTTTTGAATGGCCCGCCTTAGACCGATCTCAAAAAACTCGGCTGCTTTTTTCTTGTCTCCGTCATGACGGTACGGCGAGGCAATCAACTCTTCGGCCTTGGGCGTGAGCATGGTGGAGAGCAAGTCGGGATATACGTCCCGGAGGCTTCGCCGCAGCCAGACATAAAAGAAATCGGAGAGGTCGGCATATCCGATGTTGTCGTAGTATGGGGGGTCAGTTGCAATTATTGGCAGTGCGGCAAGTTTCAAAGTGGCAGCAGCATCAAGCTGGATACTAGAACCGGTGGATGCGCAGGGGAGTTCTTGCAATGACCTTGCTACCCAGTCAATTGTTGAGGTGATTGCGAGAACGCCTACAATCGTATTACCTTCAGCAAAGTCCCACACCATTGGAAGGGCTTGTCGGCCAAACACTTGCGCCACATTCTGATTTGTCTGATTCCAACCGCAGATTGTCGAAGCATAGCGACTCAATTGGGCAACCCCAAACGCCAGATACGTCGCGACGGCATCGGCGTAGGCTTGTGGTCCGGTGCCGCCTTTGGCGAGGGGGGTTTGGAGCGGGGGCGTTTTGCCCGCATGGCCGGGCTGATTTGCATCGGGTGCGGCTTCACCCCCCACGAATGGGCCTTGATTTGCCTCGGATGAAGCTTCATTTGTGGCATTTGAAGCTTGAAATGCGGCTCCGCAAGCCTCCCAAGCGGCCTCGGCGTCCCGCCGCACCTGCTCCCGCGCCTCTTTCACCAAATCCGAAAACGTCGTCAAGGCCGTGAGCTGACGGGGGGTGAAGAGCTTATCGAAAGAGGTTAGTCCATAGAGGAGGCACCAGAGCGCTCTCTTGTCATTTGCAATTGGCGATTCAATTCCATCGGCTTCCGGTTTTTTAATCTCCGTAACCGCTTCAATTTCTTCGGTTGGAGAGAGATACACACGTCCCCGTGCTCCTTTGCAGACAACTGCGATCAGGGTTTGGCTAAGTTTTCCTTCCATGCCTGCTGACTTGATATGTTCTTCGGGGATTGGCGTATCGCTAAGGATACAACGGAATTTACACCCTCGACCAAGCTTTGTTCCGGCCTCGATGGAGTCCTTTTGTTCCGCATTTGGTGTGCCAAGCCGAACTCGAAACGTATAGCTCTTGCTTTCCTGATCAATCACTGGTTCCAGCCAAGCTTCCTTGCCACGTTTCTTGCTCAACCACAGCGATTTCACCAGCGGTACTCTGATACCAGAATACGCGGGATTAGAACTCGGCACCGTCCGCGCCCACAGCCAGGCGATGACGGTCAGTTCCTGGTCTTTGTAGGGTTCCAGGTCGGGCCGCTCGTCGTCGACCATCGCTTGCGTGATCTTCACCTTGGGGTACAGGTGGCCGATCCGTTTTTGGGCCTCGTCGCGCATCCACTGGCCGTAGTAACGGACATCCTCGGCCAGACCCTTCGCGCCCGGCCAGACCATCAATTGTGGTGCAGGCCTCTGGCGTGCCCTGTTTCTCTTGCCGCCGGCAGGCGGGACGCCCGCACCACAAGCTTCCGGGTTCACCGGGGGCATGCCCGCGAACTTGGGCGGAATCTCGATCAGGGCCTTGGTAATCAGCACGGGCACGGGGTTCAGATCGCTGGCATGCGCCCGCAGCCCCAGACGCTGGGCCTCCAGCGGGATCGAACCGCCCCCGCAAAACGGATCGAGCACCGGCGGAGCATAATGGGTCAGAAAGTGGTTCACCTGCTCCGGCTTCAACCCCGGCATCTTGAACCGCACATCATGGGCCGTGTACTCCGGCGGCGGATCCGGCAGGTATTTTTCTTGTTCTTCTGGAAGTTCAGAAGTATTGGCCACCAGCGGCGTGTCGTCCTCCAACTCGCCATCCGCCACCTTGTTGGCCGCAATACTGCGAGCAATCTCCAGCCGAGCGGCATTGATCACGCGAGGGTTGTTGCTATTCTCCCACTTGACCAGTTCCTCGATCAGGTTGAAGAGTTTGGCTCGTTCGGTAGCGGCGATGTCTTCGCTGAGCCCGTACATCGGGTCGTCGCCCGGATCATTGACCAACGACGAAAACAAAACCGCCCGGCAGGCCGCCAACGGCCGACGGGCCCACCACAGGTGAAGATTGCGCGGATGGCCTTGGATGAAGGGGTTCTTCTCTTGCTGGCAACCACGATTGATCGCATCCAGCGGCAGGGCCACTTCGATTAGTTTCTTGCGATAAGCGGTCATGTTGCGCTCGTTTTCTGATGTTGTCCAATGAAACCGACTACTACCTTCTTCTGGTCTTCGTCCCATGCGAAGGCTATCCGGATTGTGGGGTTGCTCAGCTTGGGTCTGTTCCCTTGTTCAGAAGTTCGGCCAGGTTATAGTTGACACTGGTCACCCCGAAATCCGGCTCCCGCGTAAACGGTTTGCGGACATAGACGGGTGTTGCGGTGGTCTCTCCGTCCACCTGAACGATCGCCAGTATGAAATCATCCGGCTTGTTGAGGGATCGGAGGATTTCGTTCTTGGTAACGGTGACCGTTGCGGCCCCGGCAATACGGCCTTTCACCTCGATGAAGCGAAGCCGGCCGCTGCCGGGGATCTTCGACTCAATATCGTACCCGCATTTCTCCTCGCTGACATCACGCGGCTCGTAACCGAGCCCGCGTTCGGCCGACATTACGGCGTCCATGGCCATCATCTCGACCCGCTTCGTTTCACGGGCGAAGGTTGCAGGCTCCCCGGTGACTTGACCGGCCAGCTTCGCAAGCAGCCCCGCCGGAACGATCAACGCTCCACCGATTGCCACCGGCGGCAGGGGCGAGAGCCGTCGCTCCTGGTCGAGTTTCTCCATGCGGTCCTTGAGACGGGCCTGCAAATCGTCGGCCCGTGCCCGGGCCTTGGCCGAATTGAGCCGTGGTGTTTTACCCGCATCCTCCTGTGCCCGGAGATCCTCGGCACGATGGTCCCAGTGGTTGATTTCCTTGGTGAGCCGGTCTTTCACGGTCGCCCGAGTGCGGTCGATCAGTTCCTCCCGTCCAGACTTGATTTCCGCCAGGTGTCTGGGGACGATCTCGGATACCGCGTAGGAAACGGCCTGCTCCTCCAGGTCGCGGTTGAGCCAGTCCTGCTGGAGAATCGATTCGATGAGCGGTTTCTCTTCTTCGGTTAGTGGGCGATAGTCGAGATAAGGCGCCTGGCCAGCCGTATGTACCTCCCCCTGGCTGTCGATTTCGACAAACTGCATCTGCCGGCTGACGACGCGGCGGCTGCCGTCGGGATTGAGGCGGGCGTCCTGGATCGAGTGTTCGAGATAGAACAACGCCCGGACCTCTTCGCCCTCGTCCTGCGGGTCGACCAGCACGGCACCCTGCTTCATCAGGTCGCGATGCCGCTCCCGAATCAGGTCGTTGGTGGCGTCGAGAAGCGGATGACCGGGGCAAACAAACTCCGCCGTCGGCTTGCCAGGCACATCGATCAAATCCTTCTCGAACGTGATTCGTTCGTAGCGGGGCAACACCGTTTCCCGCGTCCCGATGACGCGATCCCGGTTCCGCACGGCGGCAGGCACACGGGTGACTTCATACCGCTTTGGCTCACGCTCGCGAACCGTCCCGCCGAGGTGCTTAAAGGCTTCGAGGAAGAACGACGAGATATAGTGGGGCTGCATCCGGCGGACATCGGCCCGTTCCATCTCCTCGCGGATTTCGCGGACCTTCGAGACGTCCATCGTGTCGTGGGAGAGTACGCGGTCTTCGATCAGTTCCTTGAGGTGTTCCCGGTCGAGGACGTTCTCGACGGTCTGCGTCAGTCGGGCACGGATGTCGGGCCGGTCGCCGTAGCGAACGGCTTCGATCAGCAGCTTTCGCAGCGAATCCCCTTGCCATACCCTGCCAAGAACGTCGAAAACGGCACCGCCAAGCGTTTCTCGGGCAACCTCCAGTTTTTCCAGCAGCCGGTGGAAAACATCACCCTCGCGGGTCTCTTTGGCAACGAGGTTCCAGAGGTGGCAAACCTCGGTCTGACCGATACGGTGGATACGGCCAAAACGTTGTTCCAGACGGTTGGGGTTCCAAGGCAGGTCGTAATTCACCATCAGGTGAGCCCGCTGGAGGTTGATACCTTCGCCAGCGGCGTCCGTGGCGACGAGGACCTGAACATCTTTGTCCTGCGTGAACCGGCTTTGGGCCGTCTTGCGTTCCTCACGTCCGACGCTGCCGTGGATGGTAACGACAGCCTCGGCCCTGCCCAGCAGTGTGCGAATCTTCTCGCAGAGGTAGCTGAGCGTGTCGCGATGCTCGGTGAAGATTACCAGCTTTCGGCGATGCCCGTGGGCGTCGAACATCTCCTCGTTGTCTTGCAGAAGCGACGAGAGTTCCTCCCATTTCTTGTCGGCCTCGCTCAATCGAACCTGCTTGGCGAGCTTTTCCAGACCGGCCAGAATTGCAATTTCGGCCTCCAGTTCCGCAATCGTTTGGGCGGCCGTCGCCTGGTCGACGATCTGCTCTTCGGTTTCCTCCAACTCGCCGCTGGGCGACTCGTCGAGGTCGTCGAAGTCTTCGTCGCTCAAGGCTGGGAGGTCCGCCGTGAAGTCGACCCGGGTTGTGGCTCCCCGTTTGAGCAGTTTTTCTTCTCGCAGCCGCTTCCCCAGGCGAGCCTTTCGCCGGCGAAGCGACTGATAGATGGCTTCTGGAGAGGAAGCCAGGCGGCGTTGCAGGATCGTCAGGGCGAAACCAATGGTCCCCCTGCGGCCATCGTTTTGCAGGGCTTCGGCCCGATTGAACTCCTCGCGGACGTAGTCGGTGACTTTCTGATAGAGGCTGGCCTCGGCGTCGGACAGCTTGTAGTTGACGGAGTAGGCCCGGCGCTCGGGGAAAAGGGGCGTCTCGTCGAACTTGAGGAGGTGTTCTTTGACGAGGCGTCTCATCATGTCCGACGGATCACAAATGTGGACGCCATCGCGAAACTTACCCTCGAAACGGTCGCCATCAAGCAAGGCCATGAAGAGTTGAAAGTCCTCTTCTTTGCCGTTGTGTGGCGTTGCGGTCATCAACAGGAAGTGCCGCGTGAGGCCGGACACGAACCGGCCCAGCTTATATCGCTTCGTCTCTTTGACCTCGCCGGAAAAGAACGACGCCGACATCTTGTGGGCTTCGTCCACCACGATTAGGTCCCAGTCGGTCGTGCTAAGCTTGGCCTGGACGTCTTCGTTTCGGCTGAGTTTGTCGAGACGGCAGATCACCAGTGGGTTCTCCTGGAACCAGTTGCCCGTCTGGGCGGCTTCCAGGGCGTCGTTCGTGAGTAGCTGGAACGGAAGATGGAATTTACTGGAGAGTTCATCCTGCCATTGGTCCACGAGACCGCCAGGTGCAATGATCATGCAGCGACGGAGATCGCCGCGGACGCGGAGTTCCTTGATAAGCAGCCCGGCCATGATTGTCTTGCCGGCCCCAGGGTCGTCGGCAAGGAGAAATCGCAGGGGCTGGCGGGGTAGCATTTCGGCGTAGACCGCCGTGATTTGATGTGGCAGCGGGTCGACCAGTGACGTGTGGATCGCCAGCAGCGAGTCGAAAAGGTGAGCCAACCGAATCCGGTAGGCTTCGGAGACCAACCGGAGCAAACCACCATCGGCCGAGAAGCTCCAGGGCCGGCCGGCAGTGACGATTTCGAGCGTGGGCTCGTTGTCGCGGTAAAGCAACTCCGTGCCCAAGTGGCCGCCGGCGTCTTTGTAGACCACCTCCGCCACGGCCGTACCGTGCCATTTGACATCGACGATCGTGACTTGGCCGTCGGGTAGGATACCCTTGACGCAGGCACCGCGTGTCAGTTCTTCAAGTTGGGCCACCGTGTCACCTCGGCTTGCGGATTCTTCTGGCGACGGATTGTTCGGTTTTCTTCAGCAGCTTGTCGAGGTCACTGACCTTGAAAAGCCGGTAGTTGTTCACCGGATGCCGGTATTCGGGGATTTTTCCAGTGCGTCCCCAGTTGCGGAGAGTGTTGCAGTGAACGCCGAGATACTCGGCCGCTTCCGCGATCCGGACGTATTCATCCAGCTTGGGCATCAAACCCATCCTCAGCGGGCCCGTTGTGTCGGTACTACGATACCCTAACCTTAACAAACCGGGATGCGGATGAGAAGCGTCTCCCCCACCATGCAAACCGTGATTTGATAGGACTTTGCGGATTGGTGGAAGTAGATTGGGAGGTTTGTGGGTAGGTTCACGGAAACAGCCGGGGAGCGTTGCCGATTTTCCCGCCGTTTCATGGAACCTTTTGCTCACAGTCACGCGGTCGAACTTCCGTCGCCCGACAGCTATTACCGGTGGGCCGTCTATTCGCGAAAGCAAGAGGGTTTGTTCGTGTGAGCAACAGGTTTGAGTGAGCTTCCCCACAAAAGAAGTTCGCCGATGCCCCTTCCGCCTTCACCTTCGCATCGGCCCTCGCCACGCGGGCCGCTAAGCCCCACAAGACAAACCACCCCTGGAGGTCTATAATACACGAACCACTTTGGGCGCTGGCTTTTTGGCCCGCCGTTCACACCGGCCACTCTCGATGACGGTCGCCGGATCGGCCGCGGGCAGACGGACCTCGGCGGTCACGTTGGCCGGAACCCTCATCGTCACGGCCAGACGATCCCCCTCGATCTTCCACTCCACGCCGATCGGGCCGTGGATCGAGCGGTACTCGGCCTTCACCCAATCGAGTCCGGGGGCGGGCCGGGGACGGATCAGCAGCCGCTGAAACCATAGAAGGCGAAGGGGACCATGCACACCCGTCTGGCCCCGTCGAGGGCCTTCTCGGCAATGTCGATCCTACGTCGTTCCCAGTTGTCCGAAAAGCCACGCGCGGACGAACTCGACCACGGCCATGAGCCGGGCGTCGTCGATCCGCTCGCGGTAGACGCTCGCCATATCGTTGCGACTGTGGCCCATAATGTGGTCCACCCCGATCTGGTCGCGTGAATCGCCGGCCACGGTCTCAAAAACGTGCCGCAAGGTATAGAATCCCACGCCGGGCCTGTGTAGGTCTAAGTCTTTTAAGAAACGTGAAAATGACTTGCCGATGAAGTCGCTCAGCCGCAACCCCACATCCCCGTTTTCCTGGTCCTGCCGCTCACAGATTCGCCACGGGTTGCCCCTCGGGGTCAGAAATACAAGCCCGCTGTACTTCTCCATGCGTGGCTCTGGACGGCTTGCAAGTGCCTCGCGGATCGCCGCGACCGTCTCGGGCCATATCCGACAACGCCGGGGAACACCCGTTTTCGGGCGGGGGAAGTCAATCCAGCCGGTTTTCAGGTCCACGGCTCGGCGGGGCAGACTTGCCACGTCGGTATTCCCAAATCCGCAATTCACCCCCAATAGGATCATGGCCTTCAACGGCACGGGCGCCGCATCGATCAGCCGGCGAAGCTCGTCCGCTTCAAGCATCCTCGGTCCACGCTTTCCCCTTTCCAGTCGCAACACCTTCCGGCTCGGCTTCTTAAACGCCGGGCCATACCTGACCGGCTGTTCGATCAGGCCGGCGTCGTGGCCAAACTTGAACACGCAACGAATCCGCTGGACCTCGTTGCCAAGCCTGACCGGCCCCCATTGCCGGGCAATGGCACGGCGTAGATGGCCGAAGTCGTCGGCCACAAGGTCGGAGACCGGCCGATCTCAACCGAAGGCATCGCCGATCCGTTTGCAGGTATCGCGTAGCTCGTCGAAAGTGCGGACGTTGATCTCGCCGGCGTCCAGCAAGTCCTTCTTGGCCGTCAAGAAATGATTGCAGAGGTCTTTGACGGTCAACCCCTCGGCCTTCACGCGGGGCACCCGGCCGGCGAGTAGGTCGTCGCGTTGCTCCAACCACTTGTCGAGTGCGGCCTGCCCCTTGGGGTCGTCCGCCACCTTGCCGAAGTAAATCAGCCGCCCCCTCACCTTCTTGGCCCAGTAGCCGGCCGCGTGCGGAAAGAGGGGGAAGTCTGGACGGGGCTTTATCGCCTTGGGGGCTTTTTTCAGCTTTGCCATGACGTCTTCCTTGTGGGCTTGGCTTGTAGGTGTAGAAACGGGTGTAGACTACACAGCGGCAAGCGTACCTGAAAGCAAGGAAAACGTCAATAACCCCCGATAAAATGAGAAGTACGCCCGGAGGGATTCGAACCCCCAACCCTCGGTTCCGAAGACCGATGCTCTATCCAGTTGAGCTACGGGCGCGAAGTCGACATTTGCCAAAAAGATAAAGCATACAGGAACATCCGCCGAGGGCAAGTCGCATCGCCGCCGGTCGAACTCCCCCGTCGTATCCCGTGGCAAGCCGGACGCGGCGGCAGGGAGAGGCACGAGATGACCATAATACCTCGCCGACAAACACTTAGGGCCGTCGAGATACTGTCTCCCGGCGGCCCTTTCTCGTCGTAGTCGGTGCGATTCGCCGCGGCCTTGACCGGCCGCGTGCCGCCGGCAACTACTTGCAGCAGCAACCCTTCTTTACGGCCTTCTTCTTGGTCGTCGGTTTCTTCTTCGCAACGACCTTCTTAACAACCTTCTTCTTGGCCACGGTCACTCCTCCGTCAAGAGGTTATGGCGGGCGTCCGTCCGATGAATCCAACCATCGGATGTTCGGCTACTTACCCGCTCAGAGAAATATTCTATCGGTTTCGTGAATTTTTGCAAGGTCTTTTTCGCAGACTCAGTAGTTCCAAGTTTGGTGGCTAACGCCTCAGCAAGTCATCCTGAGCGTAGCGAAGGATCTCGGCAGCCAAGGAGATTCTTCGCTACGCTCAGAATGACTGGTGCCCCGTGAACGGTTACCAACGCTACCATGGACTGCGAAATCTGTAGGCCTGCAACGCGATGAAGTTGGAGTAGGCGAGATAGCCGAACATCAAGGGGACAAAGAGGCCGCCCCACTGGAAGAGCCAGAATATCGCCACCGCGGCGGCGGCAAAGATCGACAGTTGCATCGATCGGCGGATGCCATCGCGGGTGTCCAGTCGAAGCAGGATCTCCCGGGCGATCTGTCCGCCGTCGAGGGGATAAATCGGCAGGAGGTTGAGCACACCCCAGGCAATACAAACGAAAAGGAGTTGGTCGAGCAAGTCTCCCAGACGCGAGTCCGGCAGGTAAAACCGAGGAATTAGCATCCCTGACTCGAAGAAATAGAGTGCCTTTCCGTACCCTGCCGCTAGGATTCCTAAGATCAGCAGGGCGGCCAGCAAGAACCCCGCCGCAGGCCCGGCCAGGGAAATGAGGACTTGCCCCAGCGATCCCGGACCCGTCGAGTGGGAGGCGTTTCGCTGGTCGTAGGAGGCCAGACCGCCGAAGCTGTAGAGCGTGATCCACGGGTAATACCCGTATGCCCTCATCGTCAGGGCATGTCCCATCTCGTGGACTAGAACCCCCACGAACACGGCGGTGAACCATATCAGCACGGAGGCGGCGTCGCTCATGATGCGATAGCCCAAAAACAGGGCCACCAGCCAAAAAAACGGGTGGACGCGGACTGGAATGCCCAGCAGCGAGAAGTTCAGATCGGCCTGGGTTCGCGGGGGTTCGCCGAGTAGCACGGGGGACTCCTGGAGAAAACAAGTCTTTTTCACCCCCAGGACCGCAGTCCTGGGGCGTTAAATCTATCCAAACTTCAACGCCGCGTGGACGCGGCGGCTAAACATTCTACCCACTACCCACTATCCACTACCCACTATCCACTATCCACTACCTCCAATATATATTCGGCGGCCCGGCTGGATGCCCCGCCGTGGGCCACTTGGGCCTTCAACGCGGCCAGCGCCTCGACACGCTTCGCCCGAGCGGCCGGATCGGTCAACCACTCGATGACGTGACCGGCTATCTGGGCCGATTTGTCCTCGCAGGTCAGGTACTCCGGAAAAAGGATCCGATCGGCGTCCGGCTGCGACGGGTCGAACGGCGTAAGGTCCTCCGACTCCAGGCCGTCGGTCGCCAACAGGTTGACCAGGGTAATGTACTTTACCTTGCGGAAAAACCCCTGCACAAAATACGCGGAGCGGCTGATCCAGTAGAGGATCACCGTCGGAGTGGTGTGATAGAGCAACTCCAGCGACACCGAGCCGGATACCGACATCGTGCAATCGGCCAGCCGCATCAACTCGGGCGTCTTGCCCACGTGGATTTCGACCGGCACTCCGCTTTGCTCTACGGCCCGTCGGGCCAACTCGGCATGATGAGGCTTGAAACAAGCCAATGCGAACCGCGCGTCGGGCACTTTTTGGCGTACAATCGCCGCCGCCTTGAGGAACCAGCGGAGGTTGTGGGTGACCTCCTGGGTCCGCGAGCCGGGTAAAATCGCCACCAATGGTCCGGGGCGGTTGCGATGCTCTTCGATGAACCGCTCGTCGTACCGGTGGCGGCGTACTTCGTCGAAGAAGGGGTGGCCCACGAATGTCGCATTGCAGCCGTGCCGCCGCAGCCACTCCTCCTCGAAGGGCAGGCTGCACAGTGCGTGGTCCACCAACCGCCGCATCTTGCCCACCCGCCACCGCGCCCAGGCCCAAATTTGCGGCGGCATGAAGTAAAACACGGGAATCCCGTGGGCCTTCGCCCGACGGGCGATCCACCAATTGAAGCCCGGATAGTCGATCAGCACCACGGCGTCCGGCTTGTGGTGGCGGAAATATCGGTCGGCCCGACTCGCCAGATTCAGGAACTTGTGTAAGTTGACCAACACGCGGGCGAACCACATCACGGCCAGCGCGGTCAGGTCGGCGTGCAGCCGGCATCCCGCCTCGGCCATTTTCGGCCCGCCGTAGCCGACGGCCTGAATCTCCGGGCAACGTTCCCGCAACTGGCGGATCAGGTTCGCGCCGTGCAGGTCGCCGCTTGGCTCGCCGGCCGAAAAGAAGATCGTCGGTGGTCTGGATCGAGGCATGTCGGTTCCGTCCGAATCGCAATTATCTCAACCCGTAGGGTGCGTCCGCGACGCACCATGTGGATCGCTTGATTGTGGTGCGTCTACGTTGTTGCGGAGTATCGCAAATTGGGAGGGCTAGGGAAAGTGCAGTTTCCCCCTCATTGATCTTTGTCTAAAAGCAATTCGAGATAGCTCCTCCGTTCGCTCACCTCAAGCCCCAGTGCGGCGGCGAGCGAGGCGATGCACGTTTTTGCAGCCTCGATGGAAGGTGAACGTGGCGATTCAGCCGCCGATCCATCGTCGACGACCAACTCCAGCTCGATGAACTCGCCCAGCCGTTCGACCGCGTCGAGCGAGACCTCCACGCTCCTCTCTTGCCAAAGGACATGGGCCTTTCGACGCGACTTGCGGACCTCGCCCGCGATGCTGAACCCCAACGCCTCCAACATGTCGAACCACGCCCTGAAGCCCTCTTCGTCCGTGGCCAGAGGCAGGTCGATCTCGCGGCGGGTTTTCGTGGCCGCGTCGATCTTGGGGCCTTTGTATGTGATCGAATAGGCCGTCCCTTTCCGGCGCAGACGCAGGGCCTCGTCGGTTTGGGAATAATCACGGGCCGGATGGGCGAAATAAACGTCCACCTCCGGCTGGGCGGCCGCGATGGTTGTTCCCAGCCCCGTCAGCCGGGCCTCCAACGCCGACATGTCGGCTACGGGGAACTTCATCTCGACTTCATATCTCATGGCGTTCTCCCGTATGGAATATGCAATTCGCTCTAACCCGCATTTCTCACCACACGAGGAGAATTGGCAACAGTGTGCCACTGCTTCGCAGAAGCAGTGCCGAGCGTAAACCATTGCCCCAGCACTGCTTGTTCCAAGCAGTGGCACACCGTGGTGAGAAATGCGCTCTAAACACTCGGTACAAATTACCATATACTATCGTCGTCGGCGACGGGGGTCGTCCCCACCACAAGACATTAGCTTCTGTTGCGGAAGGTCCATTTCCGTCACCCTGAGCGAAGCGAAGGGTCTCGAAGTGCGGAGATTCTTCGCTTCGCTCAGAATGACAAGGGGGCGGCGACGCTTTCCGCAACACGAAGACATTAGTAGAGGAGACCGCGGCATGGTGCGATCCAAGCAGCCCGAACCATTGAAACGCTCGCAGGTGCTGAGAATGCATCTTGCCCCGCTGTCGATTATCGCGGTAATCGTCGTGGGGTTGCTGGCGGGATACTGGCGGTTTACCCGCCTCCACGAGCCTCGCCCCAATCCCACGCTCCAGACGGGGGTAGGAAAGTCTTTGGGATACTTCAGACTGCTCCCTTTGACCGGCGAGGGGCGGCCCGTTTCGCTCGATGACCTCAAAGGCCGCGTCGTGTTGCTGAACTTCTGGGGCACATGGTGCTCGCCCTGCCGCCGCGAACTGCCGCGGATGGCCGAGCTTCGGGAGCGGTACGCCGGCCAAAAAGCCTTTCTGCTGCTGGCCGTCTCCTGCTCTCCGGCCGGTCGGAGAGACGACGTGGAATCGTTGCGCGAAGAGACCGCCGGGTTACTGGAACAATTGGACCTCGACCTGCCCACCTATTACGATCCTCATTCCACTACACAAAACGTTTTGGGCGGTTCGATCGACTTCCGGAATTTTCCCACTACCTTGTTGCTGGATCGCGGCGGCGTGATCCGCGCCGTGTGGGTGGGCTATCGGTCCGGCCTGGAGACCGAAATGGAACGATATATCGGAATGGTCCTAGACAGAGAGAGCGGACCGCCCGGCGAGCAACACTGAGTATGACAACAGCCCCTACCAGTCCGTTGAAAAAGTCGGACATGGGAGTTTGGGTGCCACTGCTGGCTTGTCCAGCAGTGCATGGGGAAAACTCCGGAAAAACACTGCTGGGCAAGCCAGCAGTGGCACCCTTTTTCAACAGGCTGTTACAATCGGAAGAAAAGGAGCGAGACTTCCATGATTCGAGGTTTGCACTGGTTCATCGTTTTCGCGCTGCTGACCTTAACGTCGCCGGCGGCAATCGCCGCACCGGCCGAAAAGGCGTCGAAGCCTAAGCCGAGCGATTACGACCTCTATAAGCCGCTGATCGACAGCATCGATCAAGTCCAGCGGAACTATATCGCCGAGGTGGACCGCCGCGAGTTGATCGAATCGGCCATCCGCGGCATGCTGAGCAGCCTCGATCCCTATTCCACCTACATCAGCCCGGAAGAATTGCAGCGGTTCCGCGATGGCGTCGAGAGCGAGTTCGGCGGCATTGGGGTTCAGATCGACGCGGACGCCGGGCAACTGAAAATCTTAAGCCCGATCCACGGCACACCCGCCTATCGCGCGGACCTCGTCGCGGGCGACCGCATCCTGGAAATCGACGGAAAAAGCACCGACGGACTCCCAATCGACGAGGCCGTCGAACTGCTCAAGGGCGAAGAAGGGACCAGCGTAACGCTCGTTATCGTGCATCCGGGCGAGGACGCCGCGCGAAAAGTCACCATCACCCGAGAAAAAATCCACATCGACACCGTGTTGGGCGACGGCCGCAAACCGGACGGCTCCTGGGACTACACGTTCAAGCCGCGGGAAGATATCGGCTACGTGCGGCTGGTCGCCTTCAGCCGCGACACCGCCGGCGAGTTGCGGCGGGTATTGACGCAACTGAAAAAAGAAAAAATGCGGGGGCTGATCATCGACCTGCGGTTCAATCCCGGCGGGCTGCTCGCCGCGGCAATCGAAACGAGCGATCTGTTTATCTCCAAGGGACGGATCGTCTCGGCCGAGGGCCGCAACAGCCCCGAACGCGTATGGAACGCCCACGAAGAAGGCGCCTTCGAGGACATTCCGATGGTCGTGCTGGTCAACCGATACAGCGCCAGCTCCAGCGAGATCGTCGCCGCCTGTCTGCAAGACCACCGGCGGGCGGTCGTGGTCGGCGAGCGGACCTGGGGCAAAGGGAGCGTGCAGAACCTGATCGAACTGGCCGACGGCCGCGGCGCCCTGAAACTGACCACCGCCGGCTATCGCCGCCCCAACGGAAAGAACATCCACCGTTTTCCCAACGCCAAGGACAACGACGAGTGGGGAGTGACGCCGGACGAAGGTTATCGGATCACGCTCGACGGCCGCGAGATGCTCGAATTGATCCGCGACCGCCGCAATCGCGACATTTTGCATCCGCCCGCAACGGAAGTCGAAAAGCCGACGTTCGCGGACCGCCAATTGCAGGCGGCCGTAAAATACTTGACGGCCGAGGCCGAATAATTCGTTTAGCCCGGTCACTTGTGACCGGCGTTGTGCGGCTGGTATGATACGGGCATGTGGTGGCACGAGTCTACCAACGGCGAACGGTTGATATGCGATCTCTGTCCGCGGCACTGCGCGCTCCGCCCGGGCGAGCGGGGGTTCTGCTTCGTCCGCGAAAACCGCGACGGACGGATCGTCTCGACCACCTACGGCCGCAGCACCGGTTTCTGCGTCGATCCGATCGAGAAGAAGCCGCTCCATCAGTTTTATCCCGGCACGCCGGTCCTTTCGTTCGGCACCGCCGGCTGCAACCTGGGCTGCACCTTCTGTCAGAACTGGACCACGTCGCGTTCGCGGGACGTGGAGGCCGCCTGCGAGCAGGCCGCGCCGGAGGCGATCGCCGCCGCGGCCAAACGTCTCGGTTGCCGCAGCGTGGCCTTCACCTACAACGATCCGATCATCTGGGCGGAATACGCCATCGACACCGCCCGGGCGTGCCGAGACGTTGGAATCAAAACCGTGGCGGTCACTTCCGGCTACATCACGGCCGACGCCCGGGCCGACTTCTTCCAGCCGATCGACGCCGCCAACGTCGATCTGAAGGGGTTCACCGATCGGTTTTATCGGGAATACTGCGCCGGGCGTTTGCAGCCGGTGCTCGACACGCTCCGCTGGCTGGTCCGCGAGACGGACACCTGGGTCGAGATCACCAACCTGATAATCCCCAGGGCCAACGATTCACCGGATGAGTTGCGGGAGATGTGCCGCTGGATCGCCGCGGAGCTTCGGCCCGACGTACCGCTGCACTTCTCGGCGTTCCATCCGACCTTCGAGCTTACGGACCGCGACGCGACGCCGCCGGCCTCATTGCGTGCCGCGTACGACATCGCCCGAGAGGCCGGATTGCATTACGTCTACATCGGCAACGTTCACGACCCGGAGCGTCAGCAGACCTATTGTCCCGGTTGCGGCCGGGCGGTGATCCACCGCGAAGGATACACGATTGAGGGATTTGATTTGCGCGACGGTTGCTGCGTTCATTGCGGGGTAACGATCGCCGGCCGGTTCGACGCCGTCGCCGGCGCCTGGGGCAACCGCCGGATGCCGATTCGCATTGCGAAATAATAAAGGCTGACCAAGAAACAAACGAAGGCAATGGCCGGCTCCGAAGAGCCAACCAAAGCCTCCAATAAGACAATACGGCAATGGTACACCCTTGTCAATAGTCTTTTTGCCGAACAGTAGAAACTTGCATCACAAAGCCATATTGCACAACATTTTACGACATGCAGCGTTTTGAACCCAACAATCCCGAGTCTGAGAACAAACAAATTTTCCATTACACATGGTCAAACCTCAATCTATACGCTGACTTGTGGAATAGTACGATTTCCCAATTTGGAGCCGATGATGGATTGTTCTTCCCCTGAACCGCCGAAATCGCCTGGAGCGACCGCTCGGCCGGAGTTGACCGAACGGCAGGAGGCGTTGATCTTCAGCGCGGCTTGTCGTCGGGTGGCGGCTGCCGTGCGACGCGAGCGGGCCGAATCGAGCCGCGAGATGTTGGGCGAAACGGCCGAAACGCCCGTCTACGGCGCGTTCGTAACCCTACGCCGCGAGGGCCAACTCCGCTCCTGCTGCGGATACATCGGCCAGACCGTGGCGCTGTGCGAGGCGTTGGACCACGCGGCCGATCGGGCGGCAACCGACGATCCACGGTTCCCGCCCATCACGACGGACGAACTCAATCATCTCGACGTGGACGCGTGGATTCTTTGGGGACCGGAGCCGGTGACGGCATCTGGTGAAAAGCGCGTCGAAGCGGTGGTCATCGGCCGGCATGGCGTGCAGATCGCCCGAGGCCACGCGCGCGGTCTGTTGCTGCCGGGCGTGGCCGTGGAACATGAGTTCGACGCCCGGACTTTCCTCGAACAGGTCTGCATCAAGGCCGGCCTGCCGCAGGACGCCTGGAAGGACGACGATGCAACGCTGATGGTTTTCGAGGGGCGCGCGATCCACGGCCGGATGGAGTTGAAAGTGGAAGCGGACCGTCCGGCGGCGGTGGCCGGCAGCTTTTATCCCGCCGATCCCAGCGAAATGAATCGGCAGCTCGATGAGATGTTCGCTTCTGTTCCGCCCGCGCCCGACAGCTTGATGAAAAAGGGTGCCACTGCTGGCTTGCCCAGCAGTGAAGGGAGAAATTCACGGGAAAGCACTGCTGGACAAGCCAGCAGTGGCACCCAAACTCCCGAAATCCAACCTTCTCAACGGGATGCTGGGCCGCAACCCTTCTCGGGCGCGTTGGCGCCGCACGCCGGCTGGGTCTACTCAGGCCGATTGACGGCGGCCGTTTTCAGCCGCGTGGAAATTCCCGAGCAAGTGGTAATCCTTTGTCCGAAACACCGGCCGCAAGGCGCCCGCTGGGCGGTGGCGCCACATCGGCGTTGGCTGATCCCCGACGGCGGGTTGGACTCCGACCCCGAGCTGGCCGCGCGACTGGCCAAGGGAGTGCCGGGGCTGGAACTCGACTCGGCGGCACACCGCGACGAGCACGCCATCGAAGTGCAGTTGCCGCTATTGGCCAGACTGGCCCCGCAAGTCCGCGTGGTGGGTATCGCGGTCGGCGACGCTTCGCTGCCGGAATTGCTCAGCTTCGGCGTGGCGATGTCGGTGGTGTTGCGCGACATGCCTCGGCGGCCGCTGCTGATCGTTTCCAGCGACATGAACCACTTCGCCGACGACAAACAGACGCGCCGCCTGGATCGACTCGCCATCGACGCCATTGAAACCCTCAATTCGGAGCGGGTCTACGAGACGGTGCGGCGGAACCGGATCAGCATGTGCGGCATGGCCCCTTGCGTGGTGGCGATGGAGGCGCTGCGGTGGTTGGGCTGCCTGAACCGCTGCGAATCGGTCGGCTACGCGACCAGCGCGGATGCCGGCGAACCGACCGACCGGGTCGTCGGCTACGCGGGGTTGCTGTTCGGATAGAAAGAATCAGAATCTCGCCGTTATCCCAAAAACGCCCCGCGACTGCGGTTGCGGGGAGTGGAACCCGACATTTTTTCCCCCCGCGACCGCAGTCGCGGGGCGTTTGGATATTGTTGTGACTGTCACAGCTTGATGCCCCGCTTTGCCGCCCGTTCGATCAGGCCGAACTTGAAATAATAGAACTTCCTGGTCGGCTTCTTTCTGGCCCAAAGAAACGTGCTCTCGACCAGGTCCAAGGGGAGTGTTCCGGCTTGTACCCTGGCGACGACGTATTCTATAAAGCCTTTTTCTTGTGGCGTGGCCGTGTGCAAGGCGACCTTCATCTTCTCGACGTCAAGCGCGGCGGTGTCCGCCACGCAGATTCGGGCCGAGGACAACAGCACCAACGCCACAACGAACAACAAACAGACTCGGTTCATCGACACACCTCGCTCGACGAGGAAAGATAGGGAGGGGATGCTTTCAGCAGCCCGCTTGTACCGAAAGAAGCTAACCGAGGCAAGGGCAATGGCCACAATCGGCGTTGGAAGACGCAGTTATTTAGCCCCGGGTGAATACACCCGGGGCAAGCGGTTTTCCATGTTCAACCCGGCCCGCCGTGTATTCACGGCGGGCTAAATGGAATAATTAAGCTGGGGAACGGAGAAAAAGCCCAACCGGCTTCGCGCTACCGAGTCTTGGCCGTTGCCCGAGAAGGATTGGGGAAACGGTCCTGCATGGCCTGGACGGTCATTTCCTCGTGGCGGAGGGCTTCCATCGCGCCGACGGCGGCCGTCGCGCCCTCGAAGGTGGTTATGCAGGGGACGCCGTGCGAAACGGCCGCCGCGCGAATCCGACCCTCGTCGGTCCGCGCGCCCTTGCCGCTGGGCGTGTTGATTACCAGTTGCAGGTTGCCGTCGATCATGAAATCGACCGCGTTGGGATGCCCCTGTTGAATTTTCATCAGTGATAGCACGGGTATTCCCGCCTGTTCCAACCGCTGCGCGGTGCCGCGGGTGGCCAGAAGCTCGAAGCCCATCTGCTCCAGCCGCCGGGCCAGTTCCACCACGTGCTGCTTGGCACGTTGGGCTACGCTGATAAATACCTTGCCGCCGGTGGGCAAGACCGTGCCGGCGGCCACCTGGCTCTTTGCGAAGGCGATGAAAAAACTCTCGCTGATGCCCATTACTTCGCCGGTAGATTTCATCTCCGGCCCCAACACGACGTCGATGCCGGCAAACTTGGCGAAGGGAAACACGGCCTCCTTGATCGAAAATTGTTGCGGCGTCGGCTCCTCGAAAATACCCTGTTCGGCCAGCGACTCGCCCGCCATCACTTTGGCCGCCACCTTGGCCACCGGCATACCCGTGGCTTTGGAAACGAAGGGGACCGTGCGGCTTGCTCGCGGGTTCACCTCCAACACGTACAGGGTCGGCCGGCCCTGCTCGTGCTTCACCGCGAACTGGATGTTCATCAGTCCGCGAACTTGCAGCCGTCGTGCCAAGGCATATGTGGCTAGGCGTATTTCGTCGATCATCGCCGGGGATAGGCTATGCGGCGGAATCACGCAGGCCGAGTCGCCCGAATGAACGCCCGCTTCTTCGATGTGCTCCATCACGCCGGCCACGATCACCTGCTCTTCGTCGGCGATTGCGTCGACGTCGACCTCGATGGCGTCCTCCAGGAAGCGGTCGATCAGCACCGGCTGCCCCTGTGCCACGACGAACGCCACGGCGACGAATCGCTCGAATTGGGTCATGTCGTAGCAGATTTCCATTGCCCGGCCGCCGAGCACGAAACTCGGCCGGACCAACACGGGGAACCCGACCTCGGCCACTTGGTTCCGGGCCTGGGCCATGTTTCGGGCAATGGCGCCGGCCGGCTGCTTCAACTTCAGACGGTGCAGGATGTTCTTGAACTTCTCTCGGTCCTCGGCGTCCTCGATCATATCGACGCTGGTGCCGATAATCGGCACGCCGGCGTTGCTCAGCGCCCGGGCCAAGTTCAGCGGCGTCTGACCGCCGAATTGCACGATCACCCCGTCCGGCTCGATCCGATCGCAGATGTTAAGCACGTCCTCGGTCGTCAGCGGCTCGAAAAACAGCAGGTCCGAGGTGTCGTAGTCGGTCGAGACGGTCTCCGGGTTGCTGTTGACCATGATCGACTCGATACCCAACTCGCGCAGGGCGAAACTGGCGTGGCAGCAGCAGTAATCGAACTCTATCCCCTGGCCGATGCGGTTCGGTCCGCCGCCGAGGATCATGATCCGCCGCTTGTCCGGCCGGGTACCCTTTGGGTGCTGCGGCGTTTCGTCCTCGTCCTCGTATGTCGAGTAATAGTAGGGCGTGTAGGCCTCGAACTCGGCCGCGCAGGTATCGACCGACTTGAAGGTGGCCACGATCCCCCGCCGCTTCCGCTCGCTACGGACGTCCAACTCCGTCATCTTCCAGATCACGGCCAATTGCCGGTCGGAGAAGCCGTATTGCTTGGCGCGGCGCAACGTGGCGTCGTCGCAACGGTCGATCCCACCCAGGCCGTCCAGATGATTTTCCATCTCCACGATTTGCACGAGATTATCCAGGAACCACGGGTCGATACCGGTCAACTCGTGGATTTCCTCCAACGACATGCCGTACTTGATGGCGTATCGAAGGTGCCACACCCGCTGGTCGCCGGGGGTTACCAGTTTCGAGCGGACCTCGTCGATCGTCGGCCGCTCGGGCGTGTCCCAGAGATCCTTGTTGTCGCGGCCGAACCCGAAGCTGCCGACTTCCAATCCCCGCAGCGCCTTCTGGAACGATTCCTTGAACGTCCGGCCGATGGCCATCGTCTCGCCGACGCTCTTCATTTGCGTGGTCAGGGTGGGGTCGGCCTCGGGAAATTTCTCGAAGGCGAACCGCGGGGCCTTGGTGACCACGTAGTCGATCGTCGGCTCGAAGCAGGCTCGGGTCTCGCGCGTGATGTCGTTGGGCAACTCGTGCAGCCTGTAGCCCACGGCCAGCTTGGCGGCGATCTTCGCTATCGGGAAACCGGTGGCCTTCGAGGCCAGCGCGCTGGAGCGGCTTACGCGCGGATTCATCTCGATCACCACCATCCGGCCGTCGCTCGGATCGATGGCGAACTGGATGTTCGATCCCCCCGTCTCGACGCCGATCTCACGCATCACGGCGATCGAGGCGTCGCGCATCCGCTGATATTCCTTGTCGCTGAGCGTCTGCGCCGGGGCGACGGTGATCGAGTCGCCGGTGTGGACGCCCATCGGGTCGAAGTTCTCGATCGAACAGATGATCACGCAATTGTCGTCCTTGTCGCGCATCACCTCCATCTCGAACTCTTTCCAGCCGATCACCGACTCTTCGAGCAGGATCTGGTTGACCGGCGAGAGATCGAGGCCGTGTTGGACCAACTCGTCGAACTCCTCGCGGTTGTAGGCGATGCTCGAGCCGGTTCCGCCGAGTGTGAAACTCGGACGGACCACACAGGGCAGGCCGATTTCACCGACCACCCGCCGAGCCTCCTCCAGACTGCCGACCGTCCGGCCGAACGGCACCTCCAGACCGATCCGTTCCATTGCCGCCTTGAACTGGTCGCGCGATTCGGCCTTGGCGATCACCGCGGCGTCGGCGCCGATCATCTCAACGCCGTACTTCTCGAGCACTCCGTGTTGGTGGAGTTCCATCGCCAGGTTCAAGCCGGTTTGACCGCCGAGGGTCGGCAGCAGGGCGTCGGGCCGTTCAGCCTCGATCACCTTTTCGACGATCTCCCAAGTGAGCGGCTCGATGTAGGTCCGGTCGGCCATTTCCGGGTCGGTCATGATCGTGGCCGGGTTGGAATTGACCAACACGACCTCATAACCTTCCTCTTTGAGCGCCTTGCACGCTTGAACGCCGGAATAGTCGAACTCGCAGGCTTGTCCGATGATGATCGGCCCGGAACCGATAAGCAGGATTTTTTTGATGTCGTCGCGGCGCGGCACGGCAGTAGCTTCCTTGATGCGGCCTTGTGTATTCGAACACCGCCCCCCGCTTGATAGGGGGAATGCGGTGTCTAAAATCTCTTGATACTAACACACAGTTTGGGCAGTGTTCAAGAGGCGCTTGTTCAGAGAAGGCCGTCGGGGGGCCGTCGGATAGTCGGGCACGACAAGTATTTGCCGTTTTCCGGCCACGAGAGAGCGCCGATTTGCCCAACTCTCGATGATGCGACAATCCCAAAGGGAACGGGCAGACCCTCCGGGCAGCCTTTTGATTTGCCTCGCTCACCGCCTCGCACGGCATTGCCCGGGGAACCTCAGCTACTCCCCGTACCAGGCGAAGATTTCATCCGTGGCCGTTCGTCGCGTTCCCAAGGGGAGCAAGTCGTCCATCAGTCCCTCGTCGGCGTGACCGGAGCCGAGGACGTGCCCGAATTCGTGCATCACGGCCGTCAACAGATCGGCCCGCCCGTCCGCGGCGGTATTCTTACGGGCGAGCAGTGAGCCGAGGTCGTCGAGGATGAACTCCTCATCGGCGGCGGGCGTCGGATCGACGAACCAGCCGAATCGGGCGGCGTCGCGGTCGATCAGTATCGTCCCGTCCATGGTCGCGCCCAACAGGTTGCCCGGCAAGTCGGCGACTTGGATGGAAACGCCGCCGAGCGCCGTCGAAACCCGGCCGCCGAACACCGCTTCCAGGCGATGCGCCGCTTCCGCCGCGATCGACGCCAGCTCGGCGTCGGTCAGCACATCGGCCGATCCGATCGCGATGGTCGAGACATCGAGCGTCAACGCGGCCAACACGTCGAACGTGCCGTTGAAAGTGGAGGTTTGCCCGGTCGTGTCGGTCGCCTGAATCTGATAGGCGTGCGTACCCTGCGGCAATTGGCCCAACAGTCCGGCGTATGCGTTGCCGTAAGGGCCGTAGATCGGAGCGACGGTGTTTCCGTCGACCGACAGCGACTTCGACGCAATGCCGTCCGCGTCGGTCAACGTCCAGGTGAGCACCAACGTCTCTTCGGAGTTCAGCAGTCCGTCCCTGGGGAGGTTGGCCGTTTCGGCCACCACGACGTTGCCGATCTGCGGAGGGTCGGGCGCCGCGGCAATCACGTTGAAAACGCCGTTATGGGTGGATGCAATACCGTTGGTGTCGGTGACTTCGATCGTGTAGGCGTGGCTTCCGGCCTCTAGCGGTCCGAATACTCCGGCGTAGTTGACGCCGTATGGGCCGTAAACCGTCGAAACGGTCTGGCCGTCGATGGTCAGCGATTTCGAGGCGATCCCGTCGTCGCTGGTCGCGGACCAGGTAATCACCGTTTGTCGCTTGAGTCCAGCGTACCGTTTTTGGCGGTTCCCGCTTCGGCGACGACGACGTTGGATATGACCGGTCCGGCGGCCGCGGCCTCCACGTTAAACGTGCCGGAGTACTCGGAACGGACCCCGTTAAAGTCGGTCGCTTCGATCGTGAACGTGTGGTCTTCGGCTGCCAGCGGTCCGAATACTCCGGCGTAGTAGTCGCCGTATGGGCCGTAAACCGTCGAAACAATCTGGCCGTCGACGGTCAACGATTTCGAGGCGATGCCGTCGTCGCTGGTCGCGGACCAGGTAATCACCAGTTTGTCGCTTGAGTCCAGCGTACCGTTTTTGGCGGTTCCCGCTTCGGCGACGACGACATGAGAGATTGTCGGCCCGGTTGCAGGCAGAACGTCAAACGTGCCGGTGTATGCCGGTGAGGTCGGGTTGCCGGCATTGTCGGTGGCCACGATCGAATAATTATGGGCGCCGGCAGACAGCGTACCCAACGGCGCCCCAAAATTCACGCCGGACGCCGCCGCGTATGGACCGTAAACGGGCGTGACGTTTTGTCCGTCCACTTGAACGGTCGCACTGGCCACACCGTCAGGATCGACCGCGTTGAAGGTTATCAGCAAACTCTCACTGGTCGTCAGCGTTCCGTCCCGAGGCCCGATCCTCTCGACAACCAGCACACTAGAGATTATTGGGCCAACCGTGTCTTGGTTGGTCACGGATACGTCTGCCGCATTGAGACCGTTATAGTTTGCATCGCCACTGATGGCTGCCGCGGTCTCGATTGTATAAGTCACGTTGCCATCAACCAGTGAATCCCCCACTCCCTGGACCGCGACTGTTTGTGCCGTATTCCAATTGCCGGGAGTGAACGTCAAACTCATCGGCGAAACCGTTCCTTCCGTCGTGTCGCTGGAGGAAAGGCCGATCATGACATTTGCAGTGGGTTCCGAATTCAGGACCACCGTAAACGTTGCCGTGCCGCCCGCTTCCGTGGTTCTCAGACCGGACGTCGGATAGACCGTAATCCCTGCCGTGTCGTTGTCGGTGATGTTCGCCGTCACGGCATCGATATCGATGCCGTTGTACTGCGCATCGGTGCTCGAAGCCGTATGGGCGATCGTCCCCGTGTGCGCCCCTTCGGCCACTGCGTCGTCCACGGCCGAGACGGTCACCGTCTGTTCCGCGTTCCAGTTGGCCGTGGTGAAAGTCACCGTCGCCGGATTCACGCCCACCTGACTGGAGGGCCCCAGCGTGATCGTCACGTCCGCCGTGGGCTGGGAGTTGAGCACCACCGTGTAGCCGTCCGTCGCCCCGCCTTCGGTCAC
>JAUWNG010000031.1 GCA_030612765.1 Planctomycetota bacterium | reverse complement strand
GCCACTGCTGGCTTGTCCAGCAGTGCTTTCCGTGGTTGGCGGACACTGCTGGACAAGCCAGCAGTGGCACCCCGCACCGACGATCCAAGGTGAAGCCGACTTGCTCCAACGCGCGGACCAATTGCCGTCCCGAGATTACCGGCAATTTGCTCATACGGCGATCACCTGAACGTCAAAAGTCTCCTCGGGCACATCTTGTCCGTGGGCGGTCGCGGTCTCGATCCAGCCCTCGATGGCCTCGCGGATATTGGCGATTACTTCCTCTTTGGTCTTCCCCTGGCTCACGCAGCCGGGCAGACTGGGGCACTCGGCAACCCAATAGCCGTCCTCGCCGGGATAGATGACAACTTCTCGCATCTTAACACCTTCCGCGTACTCTGTTGTCCCATTAAATTTTGCCGCCGACACTTTGCGGAAAGTCCAATCCCATCATATCCCACTCCACCGGTGGCGTCAATTCGCAGGGCCAGTGCAGCTTACCCATGATGCCCCTTGTGGAAAATTCAGGCAAAACGATTACGAAAAACGGACCTCGACTTCGATCCATTGGTGCGGGCCGATGGGGATCTCGATGCGGTCGCCTTCTACTTTCAGCTCGTCCGGCGGCGCGTCGCCGACGTTCAATAGCCGAGCTGACGACACCGAGCGAAGACAACGCAATCCCAGGCGGACACCGTGCCCGTCGGTCTCCAACAAGCGAACGCGGAATCCACCGGGGGCTGTTAGCCCCCGGCTATTTTCGTCGTTATCGAGTACTTCGTGTAAAGTAAGCGGCTCCCAGTGGGTCGCCAGCACGTTGCGGCAATCGAGATGGAATAGCCAACCGGTGGGCGAGGGCGGCGGCGGTTGGTCGGGCAACTCCAGCGGCGGCGATAGAAAACCCGTCGCCGCGGCCGTCGGATGCGGCACGTCGATGCCGATTCCCAGCCGGAACGAGCGGGCCGTCTCGCCCTGGACGATCAGCAGCGTATCGAGCTTCCGCAGGCCGAAACGGCGATGGTAGGGCAGCCCGCCGCAGAGCAACGTCGTCCGTAGCCGGTCGCTACGGAGGTCGAGAAATTGCGGCGATTCGATCCGCGTCAGCTCCGTCGAAACGTTCGCCATGTTCGCGCTGCGATAGAGGTTAAGAGATTCGTCCTTCCAGGCGAAGCGGACGGTGTAGTACGAGTCCCACGGGTTTGGGCCGGGGAGCCGATCGACGTCCAATTCGATCAGCAGTTCAATCGCCCGGCTGCCGCGCCAAGCGCGGGTAGTTTGCTTGAATCCGGCCACGCGCCGGCCGTCTCGGTCGATCAATCTACCGTGGCAGACGATCTCGCCCAGCACGGGGCCGGCGGATGTTACGTCGATCCGGTCGGCCGCCATGATCGAGTAGTTCGTTTCGTCGCCCGGTTTGCCGCCGCGTGGCAATCGCAGGGCGATCTGCTGGGCCAGCCGGGGATCGCGGCTGCGATAGTCGGAAATCGAGCGAATTGCCCCCGTTTGCGGATTGAATCGAATCTCGAAAAACTCGTTCCGCAACACGTTCGGCTCGGCCAACGGCGGCTCTTTCTTGCGGGGTAGCAGCCGGCGTTTCTTCTCTTTCGCAACGGGCGGCGCCGCCGCCGAGTCGCCGGCGTCGATCCACGCGAATCCCATCGCCGGCACTTCAACGTTCCGCAGACGTTGGCGGAAGCTGCATGGATTGACCGCCAAAATGCCGCGTTGGGTCGAGTTCCCCCGTGAGGTGATCGAGCGTGCGAAACCGACAAGCGGCTCGCCGAGCATATTATCAAGTCGAGCATCCAACGCAGCGCCGTCGCTTTCCTCTTTTTCGCGCATGTCCTCGATGGCAAAAGCGAGTTGCTCGTTTTCTTTCTTTCCTTCTCTCTCTTCTCTCCTCTCTTCTCCCTCTTCTCTCTTCCCCCCGCCCGCTACACAGGTCTCCATTGCGAACAGGGTTTGATAAGCGTCGAGTTTCGCGCGCCGGGCGAAGTAGCGTACCCAGCGGGAGATCGGATCGCGGCGTCCGGCGGCCACGTCTTGCACTAGATACGGCGAGCGATAATCGTCCGGATTGTTGCGCTCCTGATGGCCGGCGAAACTTGTCTGCTCGAAGTAAGCGGAGAATGTAGAAAAGGTGCCCAGCACCGAGCTGTAGGCGGCGATGCGTCGCAGATCGTCGTACCATTGGTTGGATCCGCCCGGCCAATGGGCAAAAATCACCGTGGGCGTTTGGTCCAGGTTCATCGCGTCGCCGAGTTTCTCGGCCAACTGTAGGAACGAGCTTGCCCGACCGGCGTCTACCGGAATGCAGCAGAGCGAATCGATGGTCGTCGAGTCGAACCCCTCCCATTGCACTCGGGTCTGGGTTCCGACGGGAAAACGGCCGTCGTCGAGGGTGCAGTGAAAGGCGGCGGTGAATCCACGGCGATGAAGTATCCGCGGCAAGACGGGGGTCAGCCCGAAGCGGCGGCGGCCGAAAACGACGGGCCGATGACCCAAATGTTCTTCATACGTTGTCAGTCCGCGGGCAAGATTCAGGTTGATGGCCTCGGGGTCGAGCAGCGGCAGCGGGACTTCGCCGTACTCGCCGCCGATCAATTCGATCTTGCCGTCTTCCAACGCCTTTTTCAGCGCTTCGAGGGTTTTCGGCTCGTCTCGGGCCATCCGATCGATCACCTCGCCGGAGACCAGCAAGTTCGTAGGACAGGTTGGCAGGTTTGTAGGACAGGTTGGCAGGTTTGTAGGACAGGTTGCCAACCTGTCCCACAACGTAGCGCCGAGTGTGGTTGGAGCGAGCAACGTCAGGTCGAGCAGCCGGATTTCGAGGGGATGGAAATACTCGCGGGATTCGTGCAGCCGATCGAATGCCGCCTGGAGCTGATCTCGCGCGTCGGCCTTGTCGCCATCGACCGCCGCTTGGGCCGCCGCCAGTGCCGAGACCCGAAACGACGACTCGTCGAGGTTGCTCGTGTACCGCGATTTGCGATTGATTAGTTCCGTCTGGAGATGGCAATATCCTAAAGCCAAGAAGTCTGCCGCCAGATCGCCATCGACCGTCGGGGCATCGGGGCCGAGCCGTTCCAGGGCGGCGGCAAGCATTCGGTCTCGGTGTTTCATACCCCGCAACAGACATGCCCCGGCCGCCTCGGCCTCGGCCAGCCACTGTGTACTCAGCGACGGCTCGCAACAATCGGGGATAATAACCAAGCAGCCGGACGGGTCCGGCGGAGGAGTCGAGGGGGGAAGCCAAGAAGGGATGTCGTCCTGACCGGCGAGCAGCGCGGGGTGCCACAAAGCCGACCACGCCGAAAGCAGTTCCTCGGCGTCGTCTTCCTTCCGCCCGAGGTCGAAATCCTCGAGGCTCTCACACGGAAACAGGGCGATCAGGCGGTTGAACTTCATGGGGGTGGGGTTAGTAGTGAATTACGCGAAAAAACGATTTTTTGTATGTTTAGCCCCGGCGTCCACGCCGGGAACGGTCCGCCGAAAGCTGGAATTACACCATCTAGCAGCCTGTTGAAAAAGGGCGCCACTGCTGGCTTGCCCAGCAGTGCATGGGGGAAACTCCCGGAAAAACACTGCTGGACAAGCCAGCAGTGGCACCCAAACTCCCAAATCCGACTTTTTCAACGGGCTGCTAAGCACCGCGTGGAAGCGGCGGCTAAACGCTTGCACCACCCGCAGGGCGGGTAGCCGCGGGCCGCTAACCACTAGCCGCCACCCACTTACGGCTATCCTTAGTCACCATAACCCCCCGGCGGAAACATGGCAATCGGTTGACATTTGCCCTTATTCGACGATACATTAAGTGTATGGAGGAGTAGGCAGCCTGGTTGTATCACATCTTGACAGGTCAGCTTCGGGCCTGGGGTTGTCAGGAACAGAGACATTGCCGGAATTTCCCGCCATTTTGGGCCGGCATTAAAAGAGGGTTCGTATCATGGCAAGCGGTGCCGTATGGGGTATCGACATTGGTCAGTGCGCATTGAAGGCGCTTCGATGCCGCGCCCACGACGATCCCCGGAAACTCGTCGCCGAGGCGTTCGACTACATCGAGTACCCAAAGATACTCAGCCAGCCGGGTTCCGATCCCGCCGAGTTGATCTTGGAGGCGTTGAAGCAGTTCCTTTCGAGAAACACGGTGTTGGGGGATCGGGTGGCGGTTTCGGTTTCCGGCCAGAGCGGTCTGGCCCGATTCATCAAGTTGCCGCCGGTCGAGGCCAAGAAAATCCCCGACATCGTCCGCTACGAGGCGAAGCAGCAGATCCCCTTCGATCTGAACGACGTGGTCTGGGACTATCAGCGGATGGGCGGAGGCAGCGTCGAGGAAGGGTTCGCCTTGGAGACGGAAGTCGGCCTGTTCGCCATGAAGCGCGACGCTGTCTTCCGCGCCTTGGACCCGTTCCTGAAGCTCGACATCGAGGTGGACATCGTTCAGCTTACGCCGCTGGTGCTGTACAACTTCCTGCTGTTCGACCAGATGAACGAGTTGCCGCCGGCCGACGAATACGATCCCGAGGATCCACCCGAGTCGGTAGTGATCGTATCGATGGGCACCGACGCCACCGATCTGGTAATCACCAACGGCTATCGGGTTTGGCAGCGGAGCGTCCCGATCGGCGGCAACCACTTCACCAAGGCGTTGACTCGGGAATTGAAGTTGACCTTCGCCAAGGCCGAGCATCTGAAGCGGAACGCCACGGCGGCGGCCGATCCGAAGGCGGTCTTTCAGGCCATGCGGCCGGTCTTCAGCGATCTGTTGACCGAGTTGCAGCGTTCGATCGGCTATTTCTCGAATCTCGACCGGGCGGCGAAGATCGGCCGGATCGTGGCCTTGGGCAACGCCATGAAACTCCCCGGGCTGTGCCGATACCTCTCGCAAAGCCTCGGCTACGAGATCGCAAAGCCCGACTCCTATCAAAGGCTTGTCGGCTCCCAGGTCCTCACCGCGCCGGCGTTTCAGGAAAATTTGCTCAGTTTCGGCGTGTGTTACGGCTTGGCGTTGCAAGGTCTGGGAAAAGGCGGGGTCCGCACGAACCTGCTGCCCAAGGAGATCATTAACGACCGGTTGATCCGACGCAAGAAGCCCTGGGCGGTGGCGGCGGCGGCAATGTTTATGCTCGCTTGCAGCATCAGTTACGCCGCCTATTCGCTGGCGCTCAGCACCGTCAACCCGGACACCTGGAAACCGGCAACGAGCAAGGCCCAGCAGATCAACTCCAGTTCGAGCCAGCTTTCCAGCGAGTTCGAGCAGGCCAAAACCGAGTTCCAAGCCACCGACCAGATTGGGCAACACCTGGTCGGAAACGTCGAGGGCCGGCTCCGCTGGCTGGAGTTGCTGCGGGCGATCAACCAGTGCCTGCCTTACGAACCGCCTCCCGAAGGGGACGAAAAACCGATCCCCATTCCCGAACGCAACGAGTTGCACGTCACCAATTTTGACTGCCAATATATGGAGGACGTTTCGACCTGGTACGTGGAAGCGAAGAAATGGGAACCGACGGATACAAATGAGAAGGGCCAACCGCCGGCGGGCAATCCGCCCGTGCCGGACGGTATGGCGCCGGTGGATCCGAACGCCAACCCGGCGGACGACCAATCGGGCGAGACCGGCCCGAAAGGCCCGGGGTGGATCGTGCGACTCAGCGGCCATCACTGGCACAACGCCGAACGCGCCAATCAGGGAGCGCAATTCGTCCGCAACACCTTGATAGACAACATCCTTCACAGCAAGGTTGAACTTCCCCGCGGCGACCGCGGCGGACTGGAAACCATGTCGATGGAAGAGCTTGGTGTTGTTCATCCCGTGCTGGTCAACCCACTGAAGGTCTACCCGCAAGAAGTGATCGACCCCAACGCCGAGCCTGAAACGGGCTACGGCGGCGTGGGGAACATGATGGAGGGTGGTATGCCCGGCATGACGCGGTCCCGCCCGGCTGCCGGCGCGGCTGCCGGCGCAAACACCGGAAACATTATCTCGCTGCTACGCTTCGATTTCGACGTGCAGTTCTGTTGGCAACCGAAAACCCCCAGCGAACGGCATGAGGCAAAGGAAAAAGGAAATACGGAAAGAACTCCGCCAACTCAATGAACAATAGCCGGGGGCTAACTGCCCCCGGAGGGATAATTCCGCAATTCGCGTACATTCCGGGGGCTGTTGGCCCCCGGCTATTGCGACATTAGTTTTGTGAGACCCAAACGTCGATCATCCGAGATACCGACATGGACAAGCTCAAACCGATCATCGCTGCCGTCAAGAAGTACCATTTCTGGGTAATCTGCGGCGCGATGTTGTTGACCACTTTTGTCTGCTGGTGGCTGGCGACCAGTGGACTGGCGGAACAATACAAGAAGCAAGAGTCGAAAATCGACGGCGATTTCAACGGCGTCGCCGGAATTCAACCGGGCCATCCCAACCAGAACAAAATCGACGAGATCAACAAGCAGCATACAACCTTGAAGCAGATCGTCTTCGACGCTTGGGAAATCCTCTACAGCGAGCAAAAGGAAAAAAATCCCTTCCCCACCGACGTGCTCGGCGAGGATTTCAAGAGGCAGTTCGAGAACCTTCGCCCGCAGGAGGAACTTGCTCGAAGATACCGTGAGCGCTACCAGAACTATATTAAGGACTACTTCCCCAAGCTGTTGCAGGAGATCGAAGTCCGCCGGCCGGTCGAGGAGAAGCCGGGTGAAGAGGCGGCCAAGGCAGCCGGCGGTTTGCGCCCCGGCGTCGGCATGATGCCTGGCGGGGAGATGGGCGCAATGCCCGGCGCCGCCGCTGAAGTCGAATGGACCGGCGTGATCGATTGGAACGAGAACGATTACGCCCGACTGCTGGATCGGTTCGAGTGGCAACAAACGCCCTCCACGCAGGCCGTCGTGCTGGCCCAAGAGGATCTCTGGGTGTATGAGGCGCTGCTTCGGGTAATCAAAAACTCCAACGAAGGCGCGACCAATCAGAACAACGCCTCGGTCAAGCGGATCGAGGCGTTGGAAATCGGCAGGGACGCCGTGATGGCCTGGAAAAACACCGAAAATGTCTTGGGGCTGCAAGGCCAACAGGGCGGCATGGGCGGCGGCATGGGTGGCGGCATGGGTGGCGGCATGGGTGAAATGGGTGTCGGCGGCCCCGGCGCACCGGTAATGGGTGGACCTACCCCAATGGGTAGCGAGATGGGAATGGGAATGGAAGTGGGAATGGGGATGGGCTCTGGCGCCGCGGCCGGCGGAACGTCCGAAGAACAAATTATTCGCCAACTGGTTGAGGGCCGCTACATCGACGACAATGGGCAACCCCTGCCGTACCAAGAGCAGTACCCATACGCAAAGCAGCCGTACGCTGAATTCAAGATGATGCCGATCCGCATGTCGCTGGTGATGGACCAACGGAAATTACCGAAGTTTTTGGTTGAATGCGCCAACTCGAACATGCCCATCGAGGTCCGAAGGGTCCGCCTCTTGAAGACCCAAGGCCCAGCGTCCGGATCTGGAGCGATGGCTGGAGGGGGTAGGGGATATGGAATGGGCGGAATGGACATGGGAGGCGCTTATCTACCGCCACGCGGCGGACCGATGGGCGGTGGAATCGCCCCAGGCGCGGGCAGTCCGCCGCAAGAGGCCGGGCAGTTCGACATGCCGGTCGAAATCCATGCCGTCATCTACATCTACAATCCACCCGACCGGGAAAAACTGGGTACCGGAGCGGCCTCGACCGCGCAGCCGGCCGGGGCTGCCGATCCCGCGGCGCCGGCCGGATTGCCGGCGACGACGCCCGCCGCGACTCTGGAGTGATAAGCCATGAAAGTCAAAGTGAAACTGAACGTCAAGACCCTCCAGGAGCTACTGCTCCAAAACGTGGAGAAAATCGGCTTGGGAGTCGTGGCGCTGATTTTCCTACTGATGGTCTACTCCGCCTTTAACAAGGTGGATAGATATGACCGTACTCCCGAGCAGTTGATCCAAGCCGTCCGGCAGGGAGAGAAAACTATCGAGGGGACGCCGCCGGAAACGGACCTGAAAGTACAAGACTACGCCTCCCGCGCGGAACGGAGCCGTATTCCCATCAAGGAGAAGGACTACGTCACCGGGAATCGCTGGGATCCGGAGATATTTCAGAAGAAACCGCTGCGCGACGCCCCGCCGTTGCTGGCGGCGCATGAGCTTCGCGGCAAGGCAGACGTGGGCGCATTTCAGATGATAACCACCCTGGAAGAGAACGCCGCGGCTCTGCCGGGAGGAGCGAATCCCATCGGTGAAGGCATGTTTCCGGGAGGGCTGCGGCCGACAATGACAGGCTCGGCAAACGAGGTCCGCGGACAGCGGTGGATCGTCCTTACCGCGCTGGTGCCGATCGAAAAGCAAGAGCTTGCTTTCATCGAAGCCTTTAGGAGTTCCAAATTCTTCGATCTCCAAAATGATGTGCCGAGGTATCTTGGATACTGGATCGAGCGCGTGGAAGTGGCCGGTCCAAGCGAGACAGCGAATATCGATTGGAAGAAGGCGCGGAAAATTCAATCCAGCAAAGCCATGAAGGAGGCCATGAGTAAATGGGCGCAATCCGGCGGCACGGAGGTCGTCGAGCAAAAATATCTCCACGAGCGACTTGTTTTCCCCTTGGCGCCGTTGGTTGGAAGCCAGTGGAATGAAAACGTTGCCCACCCGGATGAGATTCCGATTCTCAGCACCGGCGTCACGGGTATGGACATGGGCATGGGTATGGGAATGCCTGGCGGACGCGGGGTAATGGGCGGTGAGTTTCCCGGCGGAATGGGTCGGTTCGGGGGTATGCCCGGTCGCATGGGCCCCAGAGGGTTAGGCAGGCCCGGCGGCATGCCGAACGCCGAAGATGATCCCTTTAACACGGAAAGAAACAATCCACTCGGAACGGATATCGCCGATGCCGAAAGGATCGCCGAGCAAAACAAACCACCCTCCAACCTGCTGCTTCGCTTCTTCGACTTCAACGTGGAGCCGGGGAAACACTATGTGTACCGTGCCCGGCTTGGGCTGCACAACCCCAACTACAAGCTGAAAACGACCTTACTCAATAATCCCACACTGGCCGACAAGTACTGTCTGAAAACGAAATGGTCCGATCCCTCGTCGGTGGTCTCCGTGCCCCGCGACACGCGCGTGCTGGCGGTCTCCGTCAGTCCGGGGCGGGCCAACCGCGATCCGACCGGCCGCGTGATGTTGGCCAAATGGGTGCAACGCCGCGGATTCCTGGCACACGATGAATTTTCCGTCGAACGGGGCCAAACGATCAATTTCCCCGACAAGAAGTTCCGACGCGTCGAAGACGGCAACCGAATGCGCGGGGCAATGGGCGCGATGATGCCCCCGAATCAGATGGGGCTAGAGGGCTTGGGAGGCATGCCGCCCGGCGCCGGTCGCCCCCCGGCAGCTCGTCGAGAAACCGGTCGAAGGAACGAGCCTCGCGATCCGCGGCGCAAACCTCGAGGCATGAAAGACATGATGCGCCATCCCGAAATGCCGTTCGGCGAGATGGGGCGTATGCCCACTCCCATGGCAGCCGGCACGGAATGGCTCGTAAACTACTACTCCAAGGCAATCGCCATCGACTTCCGCGGCGGCGAGAATCTTTCCGGCCGAAGGGGAAGCGGACTGACTTCCCTCGGCGAAATCCTGTTGCTCGACGCGGAAGGAAATCTAGTCGTCCACAACGAGTTGGACGACAGACCGGATCGCGATAAAATCACCGCCGCGTCCGAGGCGACGTCGCCGGCCGCGGGCGGAACTCTCCAAAATCCGGTCCCCAACATGCCGCATCCAAGAGGCGCGCTCGACAAACTGTTCCAGCCGGGTCCGACCAGGAAAAAGCCGGGACGGCGATAGCGGCCCGTCAGCGCTTGCGCGGTCCGTTGAAAATGTGATTGCATGATTGTAGGAGGCGACTCCAGTCGCCGAATTCCAGCGAACTTCCCGCCACCATCGGCGTCTGGAGACGCCTCCTACATTATTCTTTCCGAGCGATCACGGCGAATCACCGCTTTGGACTCGAAGCGTTTCTCAGAGTCCATGCACTCGATTGCCGCCACATTATCCCCTTGAAGTGTTATGCGATGGCATCATCTACCCGTCTACCGGGTAGATTCCGGTCAGGCAGGCATTATTGGGGGAATAGGCAGCCTGATTCCACTCGACCCGCAAAGCGGATTATCTCCGAGTTGGGGAAATTTCATGCAACTGCCCTTGACCCGCGTGGTAAGCCGGAGTATTTAACCCGCTCTTATCCACCGGAATTTCAGGATTTGATCTCGAACTCGACCTCTATTCGATGTCTGGCGGGTGGAACAACGCCGGCACGAAGCGAATGAGTCTCATAAGGAGAGTTCTGTTGAAAACGACACCAAACGCACTTGTCGGCTGTATCACGTTCACAATGGTTTTTTGGACCGTAACGGCGGTGGCCGGCGTTCCAGACTGTACGCTGGCAGCCCAGCTTGGAGCGGCGGCCTTGGAGCAGTCGGCATCGGCCGAAAATGATTCCAAGGACAAAAACCGGCAAGCCGCCGATCTGCTTCACCGCGCACGGCAGGCAATGTCCGAAAACGACCTCTCGGCGGCCGACGCTTTGATCTCCAAGGCCGAAGCCCTCGACGTGCGGTACAGCAGATTTTACATGGGCGAAACGCCCAAAAAAGCGCGGCGCGACCTGGAGCGGAAACGCAACTCCGCGGGCGCCTTGCCGATCAAGCCCAGCAAGCTATTCTCGCCGTTTGGATTGAACAAGAAGAAGCAGGCCCCGAGCAGCGACCCCTTCACCGGACACGCGGTCGAGTCCACGTCGGCCGCCGGCACGGGAAAAGTCACGCCGCTGCCGACGGTCGAGTCCACGCAGATCCGCTCGCCGTCGGCCGAAGGTTCTTCACCCATGCAACCGCCGCCGAGCCGGCCTTACCCGATAACGCAGCCGGGAGAAAACGACGCCCGAGTACCCGGAGACGATCGGACGGCCAACGGAAACCCGTTGCGCGAGGCGCGATTGGCGTTGGCGGTAGGCGACGTCCGCCGCGCCGCCGAGTTCGTCCGGCAGGCGCGAGCGATGCAAGTCAATTATCGACCGTTGGACGACACCCCGGAAAAAGTCGAAACCGCCATCCGAAAATATCGTGAACTTTCCGGTCTCGACAAGAGCACCGAAGCCTATGCACGCGCTTATGCCCGAAACTTGATGGAGCAAGCCGACGCCTTGGCGCGTTGGCGCAAGTATGACGAGGCCACACGACTGGCCGACCGCGCGGCCGGTATGAGAATCACATACAGTCCGTTTGAACAGAAGCCACAAGACCTGCTCGTACGGATCGCCGCTGCGCGCAAACAAGGCGCCGGCCGGCCAATCGCGGTGGCGTCCGAGCCGGGGTTTGCCAGCGCGTCGGCGCCGCCCGCGAACGTGGCGACCCGGCGGCAAGCCGTCGAGTTGATCCGCCAGGCCCGCGAGGCGATCGCCGCCGGAGACCTGAACCGGGCGGAATCGTTGGCCCGCCGGGCGGATACGCTACGGTTGCCCGACAGCGCCTTCGCGCCGGACGAGGACCGACCTGGATTGGTGCTGCTGGATCTCGCGCTACTGCGGCAGCGCGGAGACTCGCGAGTTGTGCAAGCCGGCGGCGTCGAAGGGCCGAACCGCAACGCCACGCACGCACTGTACGATACAAACAACGACCCGACGCGGAACATTCTGGCGGCCAACCAACGGCCGACGAATCCTTCCGGCCGGCGTTGGGCACAGAGCTCCGGCCAATACGAACCAACTCCGGCACGGCCGCCTGCACCGCCGACGCCCCGCGCGGCCGGCATGGTCCAAACGCCCGGAATGGCGCTGTTCCAACAGGGCGAAAAGGCCCTGATGAACCACGACGCCACTCGGGCATACGAATTTTTCCGCCAGGCCGCCCAATATCCGAACGACCTGGATCCGATGACCGCGCAGCGGTTGCAGGACCACTTGCAACTCCTATCGGCGCCCTCGCGCGCCGGAGCGCCGCGAGCCAATCAGGCCCCAACCATGGTGGATGAGGCCGCGATGCGGCAACAGTTGCTTTACCGACGAGTAGCCGCCGACTTGGCCCACCGCGAATCGAACGCCCGCGCCATGCGCGATACCGATCCCAACGGCGCGCTGCTGTTGTTGGAAGAGGCGCGGAAGAAAGTCGAATCGGCCGGTCTGGACGGCACGGCCCGCGCTCAACTGCTCCGCCGCGTGGACCGCGCGGTCGCGGAGACCAAACAGGTGCTCGAAAAGAACCGGCCGCGACTTGAATTGGCCGAACAAAACAACCGTGTCCGCCAGGAAGTCGAGCGCGGACAGCGGGTGAAAGTCGAAGTGCAAGAAAAACTCGCCATGTTGATCGACAAATACAACCGGCTCACGGACGAGCAACGCTTCGACGAGGCCCAAGTGGTGGCCAAACGCGCCGCCGAGTTGGACCCGAAAAACCCGGTCGTCGTGCAAGTCCTCCTGAACGCCAAGCTGGTCAACAACTTTATGCGGGCAAAGTCCATCCAGAGCCTGAAAGAACAAGGCTTCGTCGATACGCTTGGTGAGGTGGACATTGCGAGCATCCCGTTTTCGGGCAAGAACCCGATGGTCTTTCCCGACATCAAGGATTGGAAGGACATGATCGGCCGACGGAAAAAGTTCGCCGGCGACGGCCGCCGTTACCGTTCGGAGCGGGAGATCGAGATCGAGAAGAAGCTCCGCGCGCCCGTCTCGCTGCAATTCACCGGTGTCCCGCTGAGCAAGGTGCTCGACTATCTCGCCAAGCTGGCGGAAGTGAACGTTTATCTCGACCCCCAGGGCTTGGCCGAGGAGGGCGTGACCACGGACACGCCGGTCACCATCGAGTTGCGCAAGGAGATCATGCTCAAGAGCGCTCTGAACCTGATCCTCCAGCCGTTGCACCTGAGCTACGTGATCAAGGACGAGGTGTTGAAGATCACCAGCGAACAGATGCGCGACGGAGAAGTATATACCCGAACCTACAACGTAGCCGACCTGGTGATTCCGATTCCGAACTTCGTGCCCACCAGGATGGGTCTGGGGGCCGCCTATGACAGCGCCATGAGCAACGTGGGGTTCGGCGGGTCGGTCCCCTTCGGTTCGGCCACCGCCACGCCGCTGGCGGTTGTGGCCAGCCACAACGGCAGGCAGAACGGCGCCGCGATCGACCCCAGCTTGCTGGCGCAGATCGGCTCTGGATCTCGATCGGGACTACCCATCGCGCCGCAAGGCTCGCCGGTCGGTCCCGGACCGGGCGGCCTCGGCGGCGGGGCGCAGGCCGACTTCGACAGCCTCATCGACTTGATCACCTCCACGGTAAGGCCCACCACATGGGACGAAGTCGGCGGGCCGGGTACAATCCGCCCCTTCGAGACAAACCTCAGTATCGTCGTCAGCCAAACCCAAGACGTGCATGAGGAGTTGGCCGACCTGCTCGAACAGTTGCGACGGCTGCAAGACCTGCAAGTTACCATCGAGGTCCGTTTCATCACGCTCAACGACAACTTCTTCGAGCGGATCGGCGTGGATTTCGACTTCGATCTGAACGACAACATAGACGGCAAGGGAGTAGCCTTCGGTGCCCGCAACTCGGCGGGCTACATCAGCGATCCTCCCGACTTCACCGTCGGACAGGGCGTGCCACGCGATGTAACCGACCGGGACAGCAGCCGGACGGTCACCGTCGGCATGAGCGCGCCGGGCGTGTTCAACGCCGACCTGGACATCCCCTTCACCCAGGGAAGCTACACGCTTGCCGTGCCGCAGTTCGGCGGGTTCGACGCCACCGCCGGCGCCCAATTGGGATTCGCCATCCTCAGCGACCTGGAGGCCTATTTCTTCATCAGCGCCGCCCAGGGCGACCGCCGCAGCAACGTGCTGCAAGCGCCAAAGGTTACGCTCTTCAACGGCCAACAGGCGATGGTCGCCGACCAATCGCAAAGCCCCTTCGTTATCAGCGTGATCCCGGTGGTGGGAGACTTCGCCGCCGCACAACAACCGGTCATCGTCGTCCTCTCCGAAGGAACTTTCATGACCGTCCAGGCAGTGGTCTCCGCCGACCGGCGGTTTGTCCGCTTGACAGTCGTGCCCTTCTTCAGCACGATCGGCGAGGTGAACACTTTTACCTTCACCGGTACGCAAACCACCACCACCGACACCACTCGTGCCGGAATTCAGCCGGCGGCCACCGATCCGTCCAGACTGTGGAACCAAACAGGCGACGCCACTACGACGACCAACACCGGTACCACGGTCCAGTTGCCGACCTTCTCGATCGTGACGGTGGCCACAACGGTCAGCGTACCCGACGGCGGCACGGTGTTGCTCGGCGGCATCAAGCGCCTCAGCGAGGGCCGCAACGAGTTCGGCACGCCGATGCTCAACAAACTCCCCTACATCAACCGGCTGTTCAAGAACGTGGGCATTGGGCGGGAAACCCAAAGCCTGATGATGATGGTCACCCCCCGGATCATCATCCAAGAAGAGGAAGAGGAGAAGCTCGGCATCCAGATGCCGTAGCGGATCGACCAGTTGAATCAACCGTTGAGGCGACGGTTGCACTTTCGCCCCAACGACATGGATCAGGGCAAACGCCCTCCCTGTGCCGCCGCTGGCTTACCCCCCCAAGCCGGCGGCGGCCGCTTTTTCTTGTGGGGAGTTGTCAGTTATCAGTTTTCAGTTTAGCGGCCGTCGGTACGACGGCCATGTTTTCGGACCGCGAGTGGCCGCGATAGCTCATCTATCGGGGCGGCGAAATTGAACCGCGGCCACCCACGGTTTACCAATCGTGAAACTCGCTCATGTCTTCGCCGCCGTTGATGGTTGTCATAGCTTTATAATCTTTCAGGTCCATTGATTCGATCAAAAAACGAATCGAACCGTCGGCGAAAAGCACATGCAATCCGCTTGAATGTTCGCTCCGCAAACCAATCTGGTTCGGATCGTTGATCTTGGAACTCATCTCCGATGTGTACAAGTCGCGTGGTTCTGTCCAAAAGATGCCCGAGTGCGACATTTCGCCCACTATAATCGTCACGCCGAGTTTATCGGTGATGTCTTCCTGTTTTCTGGCCGTTGAGCCGTCCGCAAAGGCATTCGGGCCGACCAACATCACGTAGCTTGTATCGGGGCGATCCCGATCATTACGATCCTGGGAAAACTCGGTTGGACAACGATACATTTTGTACGCCTGTGATTCTTTGGCAAAGGCGAGATTGGCAGGGCTGTTCCACGGTTGGCTGAAATCGTATTGGACTTCGTCCTGTGGATAGTCCGTAAACGGCAAAATCAGTGCCCGCCAACTGTGCATTCGACGGCCTTCTTCATCGATCATATAAGCGGGCGGGAAGCTGCCGTACTTTTCGTGATAGCTGTACAACGCCAGCCCAATCTGCTTGAGGTTGTTGCGGCATTGGATCCTTCGCGCGGCCTCACGGCAATCGGGAAGCGCCGGTAGCAACAGCGAGATCACAATTCCAAGAAACAGCAACCCGGCAAGTGCCCAGGCTAAACACCCGCAACCGAGAAACTTGCCATTGGATGGCGGGAGTTTGGGATTTTCCTCGGCATGGTTTTCCTCGGACATGATACTCTCCTTGCAAAGAGCGATTATCGTCCACTCCACCGTGGCCGATTATAGACTCCGCCCATATCGGGGGAAAGGGAGAGGGAGAAGAGAGAAGAGGGAGAAGAGAGAAGAGGGAGAAGAGAGGAGAGAGAGAAGAGAGGAGAGAGAAGAGATTCCAGGGGTCATTCATCTTCTCATCTTCCAATTGCCCCCCTTTGACGATTCGCCTTACAGAGCGTAAAAAGATATATGAAGGCCGATGCGTCTCGGTTTCCGATGAGGGGTCCCCGCAATGGGGGCCTGCAAACCTGGTCAGAGACGAAAGTCAGCAGCCATAAGCGGTCACCTCCAGGTGCGGTGGACCTCTCATCGGGGACCGGGCGGCGGGACTCGGGTTTCAATGGCGAGTGCCGAGCCCCGATCCCCGAATCCCGAACCCCCAGCCCCTTCATGTCTCCAGCCGCCTCTAAACCTGAAACCACATCAGCAACGGCCGATCCGTGCCGGTACGTGGTCGTCGCGCGCCGATACCGGCCGCAGACCTTCGGGGAGTTGATCGGTCAGGAACACGTCGCCCAGGCATTGTCGAACGCGATCTCCACCAATCGCGTCGGTCACGCTTATCTTTTCACGGGTGCCCGCGGCGTGGGCAAAACCTCCGCCGCGCGAATTCTGGCGAAGGCCCTGAACTGCCAGGAAGGCCCCGCGCCGATCCCCTGCAACAAATGCGACGTTTGTCAGAGCATCGGCGCCGGCGAGGACGTCGACGTGTTGGAGATCGACGGGGCCAGCAATCGAGGAATCGACGAGATTCGGCAGTTGCGGCAGAACGCCGGCGTGCGTCCCAGCCGGTCGCGATTCAAGATATACATCATCGACGAAGTCCACATGCTCACCCGCGAGGCGTTCAACGCACTGTTGAAGACCCTCGAAGAGCCGCCCGAGCACGTCAAGTTCATTTTCTGCACGACCGAGCCGACGAAAATCCCGGTTACGATCCTCTCGCGTTGTCAGCGGTTCGATTTTGCGGGCATTCTGACTCGCTCGATCCACCAGCGGCTCGAGCAGATCGTCGCGGCCGAGGGTGTCGAGGCGGACGCGGATGCCCTGGAGATACTTGCCCGGCGGGCGGCCGGTTCGATGCGCGACAGCCAATCGCTGCTGGAGCAGTTGCTGTCGTTTTCGTCCGGCCGGATCACCGTCGATGACGTGAACGGGATGCTCGGCGCCGCCGGCGAGGAACGGCTGTCGTCGTTGGTCGGGCACTTGGTCGAGCGCGATCCAGCCGCCGTGCTGGCCGACCTGGACGCCGCAGCCGTCTCGGGCGTCGACCCCGGACAACTGATCGAGCAACTTTTCGGCTACCTCCGCGATTGCATGGCGGCGGCCGTCGGCTGCGAGCCAGACGCGTTTCTCTTCACGTCGCCTTCGGTCGCCCAGCGCGTAACGGAATTGGGTAAACGGTGGGGGCTGAACACCCTGCTGGCGGTCATGCAAATCCTCGATCAGACCCTTTCCCGAATGCGATACAGTACGCAGGGCCGCATCCTCGCCGAACTGGCGCTGGTCGGGATCAGCCAGTTGGAAGACCTCGACGAGCTGTCCGAGGTGATCGGTCAGTTGCGGTCCGGCACGTCGAGCGCTGCCGGCGCGGGCGCTGGGCCGGCACGTCCGGCCATTGCTCCGGCGGCGGCAAAAAAAAAATCTGAGCCGGCCGCTCCCCCCGAAATAACGACGGAATCCGCCGCCCCGACGCCGCCGGTCGAACTCCGGGCCGAAAACGCCGTGGAGGTCTGGAACAGGGCGATTTCGCAACTCTCCGGCATGGTCGTCGAGCAGGCCAAACAGTTCGATTCGATCACCGTGCCCGCGCCGAATCGTCTGGTCATCTCTTTCAAGTCGAGGTATGCTGTCTCGAAGAGCGTTTGCGAGCGGCCCGAGCAAGTTGCCCGATTCGAGCAGGCGTTGGCCGCAGTAACCGGGGGGCTGGTCCGCGTCGAGTTCGCCCTCTCGGGAGAAGACCCGAAGGAAGCGGAACCGCCTTCAAGGGTTGTGCCGAGCCATCAGCGTTTGTTGGACGTGGCCAACAATCCGCTGGTCCGTCGGGCGGGCGAACTGTTCGACGCCCAGCCTGTAAGAGTAGATGACGTTTCCGACAACTCACCGAGGGAATAACTATCGTGTTCAAAGGAATTGCCAATCTCGGTTCCATATTGAAACAGGCCCAACAAATCGGCGGTCAAATGGGCCAAATGACCGAGGAGATGAAAAAACGCCGCGTGACCGGCGCCGCCGCCGGCGGCATGGTGGAAGTCGAAATGAACGGCGTGATGGAAACCCTCTGCTGCCGGATCGATCCGAAGTTGTTCGAGCAGAACGACCGCGAATTGATCGAGGACCTTGTGGTGGCGGCCGTCAATCAGGCCATAACCAAGGGCAAGCAGTTGCACGCCGAGGCGGTCCGTGAAATGACCGGCGGCCTCCCCCTGCCCGGCGGTCTTCAAGAGGCGTTGGCTAAGTTCACCGCCGTGGATGGCGAGGAGAAAGAACCAGAGAGTAAGGATTAGGGATTGGGGATTAGGGATTAGTGCCTTACGGCAGAACTTCCGTGCGTGCGGAATCCATCTTGCTAATCCCTAATCTCCAATCCCCAATCCCTGACAGATGCCATGTCCGAACTCACGCAATCCGTCGTCACGCTGGTAGACGAGTTCGCCAAACTGCCCGGCATCGGCAAGAAGTCGGCCGAACGGTTGACGTATTACATCCTGCGCATCCATCGCAACGAGGCCATGGCGCTGGCCGACGCCATTCGGAACGTCAAAGACAACGTCCAATACTGCCGCAGATGCTATAATTTAGCGGAAGCAGATGAGTGTGCGATCTGCCGCGACCGTAGCCGGCAGACCAGCGTCCTTTGCGTGGTCGAGCAGCCGCGGGACCTGATGGCCTTGGAGCAATCGGGGGTTTATCGCGGACTGTATCACGTGTTGTTGGGGCGAATCGCCCCTCTGGAAGGAATCGGGCCCGAACAACTGACCATCGACGCGCTGGTTCGCCGGGTCCGCGAAGGGGGGTTTAAGGAGATAATCATGGCGACAAACCCGACGGTCGAAGGCGACGGCACGGCGCTGCACGTCTCCAACCTGTTGGGCGACATGCCGGTCCGAATTACGCGGCTGGCCCGGGGAATCACCACCGGCAGCGTGTTGGAGTTTGCCAACAAGGAGATACTCGCCGACGCCATGACCGGCCGGCAAGCGTTTTAGTGGGACTAATTGCGAAACCGCAAGCGGATATACAGTTTTTTACAGACTCCTGACTCGTAACCCCCGAACCCCGAACCCCGAATCCCGAGCCCCGAATCCTTCCCATGCGACTATCTCTCAGCCAAGACCTCCGAATGGTGCAGAAGCAGGTGCTGGCGCCGCGGATGATCCAATCGATGGAGATTCTGCAGTTGCCGATCCTGGCCTTGCAGGAGCGGATCGAGCAGGAGATGGAAGAGAATCCGGTGCTCGAGTTGTGCGAAGACGAGCCGGAATCCGCCGCCGAAGGGACGGAGTTGCAGGAGCGCGAGTCGCCCGACGCGCCGACCGAGGAAGAGCGCGAACTGGTGATCGACGAGACGCACTCGAACAAGGACGATTTCGAGCGGCTGATGAAGATGGACGAGCAGTGGCCCGAACACTTCGAGGAACGGTCGCATCCATCGCGCGGCGAGATCGAGGAGGCGGGCGAACGGAGGCTGGACGCGATGGCGAACATGGCCGCCCGCCCCCAGTCGTTGCAGGACTATCTGCACGACCAATTGAGTTGGTTCGATCTGGAACCGCCGTTTCGGGCAATGGCCGACCGGATAATCTACAATCTCGACGCCAACGGATATTTGCAGGGGCGGCTCGAAGACCTGCTGGGGCCCGACGCCGGGCAAGAGGACAAGGATTTGGCCCGCCGGGCGCTCGATCTGGTGCAACGGCTCGATCCGCCGGGGGTCGGCGCGCAAGACCTACGCGAGTGCCTCCTGTTGCAGTTGGTTTCAGGCGACGCCCACTTCGAGCAACTCCACGTCTTGATATCCGACCATCTGGAAGACCTGGAGCACAATCGGCTGCCGGTGATCTCGCGCAAGACGGGCTACTCGATCGAGACGATCCAAGAGGTGCTTGCCGAACTGCGGAAACTCAACCCCAAGCCCGGCGCGGTTTTCAACAACGTCGTCGTCCCACCGGTCTCGCCGGACGTTTTTCTGGAGCAGGACGAGGACGGACGGTACGTGGCGCGGTTGGAGGATTCGCAAACGCCGAGCCTGTTTATCAGCCCCTATTACCGCAAAATCTTCCAAGACGCCGCCACCAGCGCGGAGACCCGCGAATACATCAAGCGCAAAGTCAACTCGGCCCAGTGGCTGATCGATTCGATCCAACAGCGGCGCGGTACACTGACCAAGGTTGCCCAGGCGATCGCCGACCACCAGAAGGAATTCATCGACAAGGGGCCGGAGGCCATCGAGCCGCTGAAAATGCAGCAGATCGCCGACAAGGTGGGCATCCACGTGACCACGGTGAGCCGGGCGGTGGACGAGAAATGGATCCAAACGCCGCGAGGCATCTTTCCGCTACGACGCTTCTTCTGCGGCGGAACGACCAGCGCCGCCGGCGAGGAGGTGGCCTGGGACACGGTGCGGCTGAAGCTCCAGGAGATCGTCGACAACGAGGACAAGCAGCACCCGTCCAGCGACGATCAACTCGTCCTGAAGTTGGCCTCTGAGGGCCTGACCGTCGCCCGGCGGACGGTGACCAAGTATCGCAAGTCGATGGGCATCCTCAGTTCCCGCCAACGACGCGATTGGAGCGGGGAGAAAGAATCATGATTAAACAGTACGTTGAGCAACGGGATGGCGGATATTGGATTACAGGTCGCCGCGTCTCGCTCGATTCGATCATCTACGCCTATCTCGCCGGCCAAACCGCCGAGAGCATTGCGCAATCGTTTCCCGCTCTAGCAATGGAAGAGGTTTACGGAGCAATTGCACATTACTTGGCCAATCGAGCGGAGATCGACGCATATCTCACGAAAGCGCGGGCTGACTTCGATGGGAAACGGTGTGCCGCACGCGACAGCGATCCGACGTTCTATCAGAAGCTGGCGGATGCCCAACGACAGGATGCAGTGAGCCATCCATGAAAATCCGCTATCAGGCAGACGCCGATCTGAATGAAATTATTCGGTTAGCTGTTGTTCGACATGAGCCGACGATTGAATTCCAGTCGGCAACAGCGGCTGGCCTGTTTCGCCTTAAAGACCCGGATGTGCTGGCGGTCGCCTCCCGAGAGGGGCGCGTGTTGGTGACACACGATCAACGGACCATGCCCCGTCATTTTGCTGATTTCATCGCCAACAACACGTCCCCCGGCGTACTTGTGGTTCCACAACATTTACCGGTCACCGTCGCTGCCGAAGACCTTCTGCTCATCTGGAACGCCACCGAAGCGGAAGAGTGGATCAACCGGATTTGCTTTCTTCCCATATAATCCGTGCTCCTGATGCGATCCCGGGTATAGTAATTGGTTTATCAAGCCGCTCTCTTGTTTTGATTTTCCTCAAATCTGCTCGATGTGCAGGCCTCGTCGTCGGCGCTCGGCAAGGCGGGCGTCGTCGAATTGCTCCGAGACTGCCTTGACGTTCTCGATGCCCGGTAGCGCGAGTTCGGGATGGCTGCGGTCGCTGGAAACGATGCGGACTGTGCCCACGCCCATCAGCCGCTCCAGCGGCCCTTGCTCGAAGGTGATGTCGTCCATGTCGAGCACCTCGATCCGGTCGGTCGTCCGCCGCAGTATGCCCGACTCGTGGACGAAGCGTTGCGTACTGAGTTTGTAGCGGACGTTCATCCGCCGGTAGCAGAGGACCGCGACGTGGTAGAGCCACACGAGCAGAATCGCGGCCACCAGGACGAGCCACCAGACGGCTTGTCGCACCCAAAGGACGCCGACGACCAACAACACCAGCGTCACCAGTCCGCTGACGACCCAGCCGCCGATCATCGCCTTCGAGGAGTAACCGCCGCGCCAGAGTTCTCGTTCTGGCTCGTCCTGGAGTTCTCGTCGGGCCACCGCTTCCCGAAAAGAATTGGCCGGTCCGGCTTCGTCTCTTTGGTTATCCGGGAAACCTTCGTCGGGCGAATTGATCCGCCGGCCGCATTTGTGACAGAAGACCGCCTCTTGGACCACATCCACGCCGCACACTGGACATTGCATGGCACAACCCCCTTCTATCAGGCATGGTTGGAAAAGTTGCCCGCATTATAAGGGCGGAAGGCGGAAGGTGGAAGGCGGAAATGACGAAAACTAAATGACGAATCAATGACGAATGACGAAAGTAGCACGACCATTTGTCATTTGAACTTCGTCATTCCTTCGTCATTTAGATTTCGTCATTCGTCATTCCCCTCCCCTCCCCCTTCCCTCTCCCCTCGGCCCGGTGTACAGTACGTGGATCAAATTTGCCGACCGAGACCGACCATGAAATGCCCCTATTGCCCTGAGGACAACGATCGGGTGCTCGATTCGCGGGCCAGCCAGGATGGACTTACCATCCGGCGGCGGCGCGAGTGTTTGGGCTGCCGACGGCGATATACGACCTACGAACGGATCGAGGCCACCACCGTCAAAATCGTCAAGAAAGACGGTTCGCGCGAGTCCTTCGACCACGCCAAGATGAAACGGGGGCTTGAAAAGGCCTGCTGGAAACGGCCCATCAGCGACAAGCAATTGGAGGGCGTCATAGCCGCGGTGGAAAACGAGCTGGAGACGAACTTCGAGTCGGAGGTGGAAAGCCGGCACGTCGGCGAATTGGTGATGGAGCAGTTGCGAAACCTCGACGAGGTCGCATACGTCCGCTTCGCCAGCGTCTACCGCCAGTTCAAGGACGTGCGGGACTTTGTCGAGGAGTTGCGGCCGATGCTGGCGGCGGCAAAAAAAATGGAATGAGCCGTTGCAATTCGTTTGTTGAGCATCAGGAAGCGAATGTCACAATAGCCGGTAAAAAAACACCCCGAAACGATGGACGCAATACTCGACTGGATTCGCGGCCATGATGTCGTTCTGGGATGGCTTTTCGCGGTCTCCGTGCTGATGCTCCTCGGCAGCCTGATCGCCGTGCCTTGGCTGGTGATCCGCATTCCTTCGGACTATTTTTTCGGTCGGCGGCATTTCGTCGACCGCTGGCGGCCGCGCCATCCCTGGCTCCGCATGGCGTTGCTGGCGTCGAAGAACACATTTGGCGGCGTATTGGTCTTGGCCGGAGTGGTCATGCTGATCTTGCCCGGCCAAGGGCTTTTGACCATCTTCGCGGGGCTGATGTTCCTCGATTTCCCCGGCAAGCTGGCCTTGGAGCAGTGGCTGATCGGAAAACCGCCGGTAATCCGCACGATCAACTGGATGCGCACCAAAGCGGGACGGCCGCCGCTGGAATTGCCGAAGTCCCCTCTCTCTTCGGGAGAGAGTTAGGGCGAGGGCGACTGTGCTTGTGGATTGGCATTCGACGCCTCCGCGCCGTCGGCCATGCTACCCAGCAAAGCGAAAATGCGAGGGTCTATCTCGTCGGTCAGGAACCGAACGGCGCCGTCGGCCATGCCGAAATTGGCCCCGCCCGAGTGCGCGCTGCCGGGCGAGCCGAAAAATCGGTTGTTCAACAGCTTGCCCTTGGCGGGCGAAGATACACACTCCAGCCTCTTGCCGTCGTAGCGGAACATCGCGCCGGTGGTGAATAGCGTGGCCGGGCCGCCGATCGCCCAGCCGTCCTTGCTGCCGGGCGCGATGTCCGTTATCCGCTGCAACTCGCCCGTCATTATGGTGTTCGACGCGCCGTCGCCGATCTCTTTCCATTTGGTGCTGACGTTGACCCGGCCGAACATGCCCCAGCGTTTTTCCTCGGTGTCGTCGGCAGAGTTCTTAAACGGGACGGGGTAGTAATTCGGCTCGTAGCGGGTCGAGGCGTCACAGAGGTTGTAGCCGGTATCGAGCGTGAACGCAGCGTGTCTGCCCGCACAGCCGCCGTAGTCTGTCCCCCCGCCGATCCACGCCGGCGAAAGCATCATCGGCTTGTCTTGCGGACGAAGAAATTTCCGCCTGGATGGACAATAGAAACCTCCTTCATCACAGATGGCGAAATCGAAATTGCTGATATTGTTTCTCTTGGCAGTGCTGGAAATCCCTTCGGAGTAATTCCAGCGTGTCCAACAACTTCCTCCAATATATGGTATTAACCGCACCAAAAAGCTGGTGCCGTGAAACCCCGATCCCGTTTGAGCGGCTTCAGCCAGGACGTCGTACTGGTTGCCCGGCGCGATGGGTTCGGTGGCGCAGATCGTCCCGGGCGGAAACACCTTGTTCGCCTAGGCGTAGTTGTGAATGGCTAGGCCGATCTGCTTCAGATTGTTCTTGCAGAAACCCAGACGAGCACTTTCTCGGGCGATGAGGATTCCCTGCACAAGCAGCGCGAGCAAAACGCCGATCACGACCACCACCGCCAGCGTTTCCTTCCAGGTAAATCCGCCGCGCGACCTCCGGCTATCACGAATGACATGTCGATCCATGATCTCGCTCCTTGTGGGACAGGTTGCCAACCTGTCCTACGAATACCCCCGCGACCGCAGTCGCGGGGCGTTGTTGCATCACGAATACCCACAAATCAATTGATAGCCTTCCAGTTTCACCCCGTAAATCCCCCCCGGAAAGATTCTCGTATTCTCAGCCCGCCGCTCTTGCCGAATGTCGAGCGGGCATCCATAATGCCTGCATGTATTGTCCGAGATGTGAAGTTCGCCTGACTCGCGTGAAGACCGCGCACGGGATAATGTACCATTGCCCGGAGTGCGACGGCCGGGCGGCCGGCATGTCGGTGCTGCGACGGATGGGGTCAAAGAAATCCATCCGAGGGCTCTGGCTGCTCGCGCGTAAAGGGAGCGGTACGCCGGGCGCGGACTGCCCCGCTTGTCGTCGGGCGATGGTCGAATTGGACCTGCCGCTGGCGAATTGCCCTCAGCCACTGCGGCTGGACGTATGCGCGGATTGTCAGTTCGTGTGGTTCGATCCCCGCGAGATCGACGAACTTCCGCTGCCGGTCGCCAAAGCGGAACAACCTTTGCCGCAAAAGGGGCGAGAGGTGTTCGCCATGCACCAGTTGCGGCGGGTTGCCGAGGAGGCGGAGAAAACCAAGCACGCGGAGCATTATCCAGACAAGCCGTGGCAGTGGATACCCGCACTGTTGTGTATGCCGGCCGAGCAGAACGCCCCCGGACTGGCGAGTCGGCCCTGGCTGACGTATGGCTTGGCGGCGGTGCTGGCGGCGGTGTATGCACTAACGTTCGGGAACTTGGAGGCGGTAATCGCTGAATACGGGCTGGCGCCGGCCAAAATGTGGCGACTCGGCGGCGCGACGTTCATCACCGGCTTCTTCCTCCACGGCGACCTGATCTACCTGATCGCAAACGTCTACTTCCTGCTGGTCTTCGGCGACAACGTGGAGGACGATCTGGGTTGGTGGCGGTACGCGGCGCTGTTGGCCGCCGCCGCTCTGGTCGGCGACGCGGTGCATATCTTCGGCGATCCGCAAAGCACGGTTCCATGCGTCGGCGCCAGCGAAGGGATTTCCGGCGTCATCACCTACTACGTCTTGCGATTTCCTCGCGCGCGAATGAGGATTATGTTTAATTTGTTGATTTATCTTCGCTGGGCAAGCGTGCCGGCCTGGGCGGCACTGGTGGTGTGGTTTTTGATGCAATTTGTTTTTTCATACTTTCAACAACTGGAGATCGACAGCGTATCGGGCCTGGCGCATCTGGGCGGCGCGGCCGTGGGCCTGGCGGCGTGGCTCCTTTGGCAAGCCGGTGGAGCGAGGAGAGAAGAGTGAGAAGAGTGAGAAGAGCGAGAAGAGTGAGAAGAGTGAGAAGAGTGAGAGGAGTGAGAGGAGTGAGAAGAGTGAAGAGCGAGGAACAACTGCCGGCTTCTGTTGTCTCTCTTCTCTTCTCACTCTTCTCACTCTTCTCACTTCTCCCGCACTGAATTGTTCGGCTTGAAGTGACGTTTACCCCGAATTGGTGAAAGAACATGCGCCGTTCCCGGCATGACATTGTGCGTGTTATCCTGCTGATTCTGTTGACGGTTTCGACCGCGTGGGCGGAAGAGGCGCGGGTTTTCGTCGAACGCCGATCCGGCGGCGGAGAGTTGAAGTACATCAACGACCTGCCCGTGCTGATCGTCTCCGGCACTCCGGCGGAGATCGGCCGCCAGAAGGGCGTTCTCACCGCGGCGGCGGTCAAGAAGATTGCCGACTATCCGCGACGGTTGTTGGAGCGGTCGGGGCGGAAAGACCGGCTGGAAATGTACCGCCGAATGTGCAACTCGCTGGCGGCGCAATTGCCCGACGATCACCGCGTAGAGTTGCTGGCGGCGTCCGAACAGATGGGCATCGACCGCGACCTCGGGCTGCTGGCCAACATGCTGCCCGACATCTACCGCGGCGGATTCGCCTGCTCTTCTTTGATCGTCGACGCCAGGCACAGCAAAACCGATGGACCGTTGTTCGGCCGCAACCTCGATTTCTACACCCTGGGCATACTCGACAAATACAGTCTGGCGACGGTCCATCGCCCCGAGGGAAAACACGCCTTCGTCTCGATCGGCTTTCCGGGTCTGTTCGGCTGCGTATCCGGCATGAACGACGCCGGTCTGGCGTTGGCCGTCCACGAGGTGGTTTTCTCGCGCGACGGCGCGACGATGTTCAATCCCAAAGGCGTTCCTTACACCTTCTCTTTCCGTCGCGTGCTCGAGGAGTGTGCGTCGGTCGAAGAGGCCGAAAAGATGCTCCGCGCCACCGAGCGGACGACGATCCTCAGTCTGGCGTTATGCGATCCGGAGGGCGGGATAGTGCTGGAAATGACCCCCAAGACGGTTGTGGCCCGCCGCGGGATCGACGGCATTTGCGCCTGCACCAACCACTTCCGCACCAACGAACTGGCGGTTTTTGCCTGGTGTTCGCGCTATCGCAAGCTGATTCACAGCCGCACGTTCGACCAACTCGGCATACCCGAGGTCGCCGAAAAGCTGCATCAGGTGCGTCTCGGCCGGCTGACGGTGCAAACGATGATCTTCGAGCCGGCCGAGTTGAAGCTGCATCTGGCGATCGGCTCTTGTCCCTCCTCCGCGCTGCCGCTGAAGCTGCTGGAGTTGAAACCGCTGTTCACTCCATAATGCCGCGGACGCACCGCATTTCGCGCGAAACCGCAAGCGGCCCGTCGCAATGTTTTGCTTTACATTCGATTTTTCCCGTGATAGACTAAGTAGTTTAATAATGGGAAATTCTACCCAGTCCCTTCGGACGTGAACCGGATGGCGTCGGAAAACCTAGCAGCCGCCGACGAGTGTATCCGCATCCGCGGGGCGCGGATGCATAATCTGCAAAACATCGACCTCGACATCCCACGCGACCGAATGGTTGTAATCACCGGTCCCAGCGGTTCGGGCAAAAGCTCGCTGGCCTTCGACACACTTTACGCCGAAGGACAACGGCAGTATATCGAGAGCCTTTCGACCTACGCCCGACAGTTCCTCCATCAATTGGAGCGACCCGAGGTCGATCTGATCGAGGGCCTACAGCCGACAATTTCGATCGACCAGCGCGCCGGCAGCCACAATCCGCGCAGCACGGTGGCCACGGTCACGGAGATATACGATTATCTCAGGCTGCTCTACGCCCGGCTCGGCCAACCGCGTTGCCACCAGTGCGGCGAGCCGATCCACCAGCAATCGCCCGAAAACATCCTCAATTCCTTGATGGAGTTGAACCGGGGGACTCGGGTGATGATCCTCGCTCCCTTGGTCCGCGGCCGGAAGGGAGAGCACAAGGACGTCTTCAACTCGATCCGCAAGGCCGGCCTGCTGCGGGCGAGAGTTGACGGCCAGGTGATCGACGTGGACGATCCGCCCAAGTTGGCGCCCCGAAAATCGCACGACATCGAGGCCGTCATCGATCGCGTGGTGGTCCGCAACGGCGCACGCGGCCGGATCGCCGAGTCGGTCAACCTGGCGATTCGCCACGGCGACGGGCTGGTGCTGGCCACTCACGAAGAGAAGCGGGCCGGCAAGACGCAGTGGCGCGACCGGCTCTTCAGCACTCTATACGCCTGCCCCAACTGTGGAATCAGTTTCGAGGAGCTGGAGCCGCGAACTTTCAGTTTCAACAGCCCTTACGGCGCGTGCCCTGAGTGCGAGGGACTCGGCTCCCGCGTGGCGTTCGACCCGGAGTTGGTCGTGCCGGAGTGGGGGCTTTCGCTTTCCGACGGGGCCGTCGCGCCGTGGCGGGGCGACTCGCCCGCCGCCTTGCGAAAACATCAAAAACTTCTGCAACTCTTTTTGGCGAAGGCCGGCATCGACCGGTCCACGCCGCTGGAGAAACTCTCGCCGAAGCGCCGCGAGCAGTTCTTCCACGGCTTGGGCAAGCAATTCGCCGGCGTGCTGGCAATGCTTGAAAAGGAATACGCCGCGACGAGCAGCGAACCGAAACGGCAGCGGCTCGAAACGTTTCGCGGCAAGATACCTTGCCCCGAGTGCGGCGGCGCCCGGCTGCGCGGCGAGGCCCGCTCGGTCCGCTTCGGCGGCAAGGCGATCCATGAAGTGGCCGCGATGTCGGTCTCCGCCGCGAGGGAGTTCTTTTCCGCAATCATTGAGGATTTCCAAGGGCTGGGCGCTTCAGCGTCCAGTGAAGCGAATAAGGAGACAGGGGGACAGGGAGACAGGGAGACAAGGAGACAAGGAGACAAGGAGAAGACTGACGATTTGACATCTCCCTCTCTCCTTGTCTCCTTGTCTCCTTGTCTCCCCGTCTCCTCATCCTTCACTCCTGATCCGTTCTTCACCGCGAACCAATGGCCGATAGCCCGGCCGATCCTCGGCGAGATTTCCGCCCGACTGGACTTTTTGCGGCGCGTTGGACTGGGCTATCTGACGCTGGATCGCCCTGCCGGAACGCTCAGCGGCGGCGAGTTGCAGCGCGTGCGGCTTGCGGCCGGGATGGGGTCGGGCCTGGTCGGCGCTTGCTACGTGTTGGACGAACCTTCCATCGGACTGCACGCCCGCGACAACCAGCGCCTGATCGACGCCTTGCGAGAACTGCAATCACGCGGCAACACGGTGGTGGTGGTCGAACACGACGAGAGGATCATGCGTCGCGCCGATTGGCTGGTGGACCTCGGACCGGGAGCGGGTCGGCACGGCGGCCGCGTGGTGGCCCGAGGCACGCCGGAAGAAATCGCCGCCTGCCAAACGTCGCTGACCGGCCGCTATCTCGCCGGCGTCGAGCGGATTCGCTTGCCCGATCGCCGTCGCCGGGTGGCCAAAACGAGATCGATCACGATCGAAGGCGCGACGACGAACAACCTCAAGGACGTGATCGTCAATGTCCCGCTCTCCGCGCTGGTCTGCGTTACCGGGGTGAGCGGGTCGGGCAAAAGCTCGCTGGTCGACGAGACGCTTGCCCGGGCGCTGGTCCGCCGGCTGGGCGGCGTGGGGCCGAAGCCCGGCCCGCATCGCAGCCTCCGCGGCGCGGCCCAGATCGACAAGGTGGTGCGGATCGACCAATCGCCCATCGGGCGCACTCCGCGGAGCAATCCGGCAACGTACACCGGTCTGTTCGACGAGGTCCGCAAGGTGTTCGCCAACACCCGCGACGCCCGCCAGCGCGGCTACAAGGCCGGCCGGTTCAGCTTCAACGTCAAGGGAGGCCGCTGCGAGGAATGCCAGGGCCAGGGGCAACGGCGGATCGAGATGAATTTCCTACCCGATCTGTACGTCGGTTGCCCGGTCTGCGAAGGAAAACGCTTCAACCATCAGACGCTGCAAATCCGCTACCGCGACCGTTCGATCGCCGACGTATTGGACATGCAGGTGGAAGAGGCGGCCGAGTTTTTCGAGAACTTTCCCGTCATCGCCCGGTTGGTCCGCGGCTTGCGGGAGGTGGGGCTGGGGTACATGGCGCTCGGCCAGCCCTCGAACACTCTCTCGGGCGGCGAGGCCCAACGCGTAAAACTCGCCGCCGAACTGAGCCGCGTCGATACCGGCAAGACGCTCTACATACTCGACGAGCCGACCACCGG
>JAUWNG010000077.1 GCA_030612765.1 Planctomycetota bacterium | reverse complement strand
ACCGTGACCCGGGTGGGGCACAAATCCCTGCCAACCCAAGGCCCCGTTACCCCTTGGCCAGACAGAAATGGCCGCCCCACCATGGTGAGAAATGCGCGGCAAGGGGGAGGAAGAACGAAATCGTTCAAGCATTGACCATGCGGAATTGGGAACTTTTCCGCCCTTCATGCCGTCATAGGGAGAAGGGCAGTGGCCTGTTGACAGGGCCGTCCAGCCCTGGTAGTCTAGTGAGCATGGGGCGTTATCGTATCGTGTCTTGTGCGCGATCCAGCCAACATACAATCCCGCCATCCGTACCCCATACTCCAGCATTAGGAGCACATACACGGAATGAAAGCGCGGCAAACGTGTTTTGCAAAACAATGCAGCGATGCCGCACTTTACCGAGATGTTCCATTCGTTTTGAGTTTCCAGGCAACTAACCCCGGGAGGTACAGTCATGATTTTGCGGCAACTTTCACTCGCACGATTGATGTTCGTTCTTGTTGCCGTTGTACTTGTGTTTGGCGGTCCGGGTGTTGCCGCGGTGTCGGCGGCGGACGGAGCAGGGCAAGGCGAGTACAGCTACGCCATCGTGGTGGCAAAGAAGACGCTCCAGGATTCCGACTGGAAAAAAGTCGTCGATACGCTTCAGAATAAGCACTCGGCAAAAATCTTCACTTACGACAAGGGGCTCGTGGGGAAGGTTCACCAGGGCTTGAAGGGGCTTAAGAAGGCGCTGGCGACAATGCATCCCGACTTTGTGTGCTTCGTAGCGCGGCCCGACGAATTGGCCCAAAACGCCAAGATCAAGGCCCAGGGCCGCACCCGCGATGGCCGCACCGTCGAGTTGCAGATACCGCTTTGCAGCGTGTATTACCACGAGGCCGGGGTGCTGATGCGCACGCTTGACGACGACCCTTATGACGACGCTAGGTGGACGGTCCTCACCGGCGCCACGCCCGAGGACGCGCTGCGGATCATCTCGGCAAAGCCGCTTACGGTCAGCCGAGGTCTTTCGCATGTCGGCGCCGGCTGGATGGACGAGATGGAGGCCGGCGCCTCGTTCAGCGAGTGTAAACAGGGACAGAAATGGACCAAGATGCCCGGCGAGGAGAGCAAGGAAGTTGAAGGGCCGAAAGACACGACGGAGCAGTACGTCAAGGCCCTGAACTCCAACAAGGTGGACATGGTCTCCAGCAGCGGTCATGCGACCGAGCGCGACTGGCAGATGGGCTACAGCTACAAAAACGGCCAAATCGTCATCGCATCGTTGATCAAAAAAATGCCGGAAGCCGTGCAAAAGAAATACCAAGAAATCCTCGCCAGCCCACAGTACGGGGATGCGGTCAGCAAGCTCTTCGGCGTCGACACGTCGGGCAACGTCCACGCGATCACGACGAACAACCCGAAGATCTACTACGCGGTGGGCAACTGCCTGATCGGACACGTCAACGGCGATGACTGCATGCTCTTGGGCTGGATCCATCACGGGGCGATCCAGTTCTTCGGCCACGTCGGCGTGCAGACGCGGTCCTGTTACGCTTGGGGGATTGCCGAGTACTTCCTGCAACTCCAGGGCCGGTTCACCTTCGCCGAGGCGGTCTGGCTCAACCAGCAGGCGTTGTACTGGCAGGTGAGCCAGATGAACGATAAGGAAAAGCAGCGGAAGTACATCTGCTGCCGCAACGCCCGGCCAATGAAAGTCGGTCCCAGGCTGATGTGGGAAACGGTCGTGCTCTACGGCGATCCGGTGTGGGAGGCCAGGCTGAAACCCACCCGGGCGCCGCTGTACGATCAGCAGATGGAAATTAAGAAGCTACCCAACGGCAGCGAAGAGATCACGTTCACCGCCACGATGCGCCGCGAGGCGTTGCCGTCGCGCCCGGCGGCGTTCCTGCTCGAGCCGGCGAAGATATCCGACCTGAAGGTGAAGGAGGGTCCCGAGAACCTTGTCGTGGCCGACAACTTCGCCCTGATCCCATTCTGGAAGTCCGGCGACCCCAAGCCGCCAGTGGGCAAGGAGTTCAAGGCGGTCGTCACCGTGAAACGCGCCCCGTTGCGCAAGTAGGAAAAAAAAGCGGGACAGGTACGATATTGGGTGTTTGGGTCGTTTCGCGCATGGCCTACTCTTCCAAAACCGGACCTGTCCCGCTTTTCCTGCGCTTTTCCTGCCTGCGCCTCCGCCTCCCTTCGTCATTCTGTCTTGTCACACTCTTCGCGTCGTTTTCTCGCCGGCACGCCCCACTCCTTTGCCTTCACTCGCGCCCATCGCAATAATCGTGCCGAACAGGATTGAGTTTGACCCGTTTCATTTGATCTGTAGCTCGGCCGCGTGGCGGACGCCGGGAATCTTTCCGCTGGTAAGCTCTTCGCAGAGTTCCTTCAGGTTCTCTTGAAGTTCCTCCGGAGTCTCGGCCTGGGTCATGTAGTCGGGAAAGTCGTCCAGATACCCGAGCCACATATCCTCGTCCTGTCAGTAGATATATCGAATCGCGTTCATAATTGAATAATACCCCCGGCTTCCAATAGTATCAAGGACCGGAAGAATACCCCCCGTTGCCGATGTAGACTTTCGCGTCGTCGGTCAGGCTGCTTTCGGGGGCAAGAACCACCGGCTCGCCATCAGCGATGCCCTTGGTTATCTCGACCTGCTCGTCGTTCATCAGGCCGACCTCGACCGATTGCAACTCGGCCCGGCCGCCACGGACGACGAACAACCGCCAGGTGTTGTCGGCGGCGCGGAACAACGCGGAGCGAGGGACCAGCAGCGCCTGCGACCGATCGGCGGTCAGTATCCGCACGCGGACCCGATAGCCGACGCCCAAGCCACGCTCGGTCAGCAAACGTTGAAGTACTTCCTCGTCGAAGCGGATGATTACCTTCACCCGCTGTTGCTCGACGCCCAACGAGCTGAGCTTGGTGAATCCGGCGGGATAGATTCGGTGGACTGTCCCTTGGGCCTTGGTGCGTCCGATGGCCGGGCCGTAGATTTCCACCCGATCGCCGACCTTCGCCGCCACCACGTCGAGGCTCAGCACGTCGGCCTCGATCTCCAACTCCTCCAGCCGGCCGATCTCCAGCAACGTCGTGCCGGCCGAAAGGTATCGCTCGTTGCTGATCGGCCGGTCGAGCACCACGCCGTCGACCGGGCTGAGCATCTCTCCGCGCCGCTGGTCGATCAACACCTGTTGCAGTTGGGCCTCGGCCTCGGCCTTCTGTTTCTCCAACACGGCGGCGGAGAGTATTTTGCGTCCGATGTATTGGCGGACCATCGAGGGCATCAGGTCGGTGGCCGCGCCGACGGCGACCATCGCCGCATGGACCAACTGGTCCTGCTTGAAGTCGACGTCGCTTTGCACTTGATTCAGCACGGCCCGTTCCAGGTCGTCTTGGGTCCGCGCGCCGGTGGTTGAAAGTTGTCTGACACGGGCCAGGTCGCGGGTGGCATAGCCCAATTTGGCCTTGCCCGAGACCATCCGCCCGGCGGCGGCCTGAACGGTGGCGGCGGTCGATTTGACGAATTGCAGGGCCTGTTGATAGGCGGTCTCTTCGACGGCCACGTCGGCGTTTTCCTTGATGCTCGCCTCCAGCCGCTGGACGACGGCGGCGGCCTGTTCGACGGCCAGTTGCAAGTCGCGGGGGACGATTTGGGCCACGACCTGCCCCTTTTCGACCTTCATGCCCTCGACCAGCGAGATGGCTTCGATCCGGCCGGTGATCGGCATGGTAATCAGATAGGTTTGCGGCAGCCGGGTTTTGGCCTGCTCGTCGACGAACTCGCGGATGGGGCCGATCTTTGCCCGGGCAGTCTCGACGGCCGCGCCCGACGAGAACCCGCCCCAGAGGGCAAAAATGATGACCACTGCTATCAAAACGCCGCCGATGGTTAGCCAGAGATTGGTTTTCATGGTTCTGTAGGACAGGTTGTTAACCTGTCCATGATAGGCATTGTGACTGATTCGTGTGGAAATTTATAACTTGTATCGAGTTTACATTCGTGTCTATATCGTTTTATAAATACTGGACAGGTTAACAACCTGTCCTACAAATCTACTCCTGCATCTTCAGTGCGTCGAGCCAGTCCATTTTGTTGATTGCCCTTTGGACGAACAAGTGCGTAATCAGTCCGAAGACGATGGCCAAGACCATCGTGAGAATCCACAGGCCCGGCGAGGTGACGACCGGCAAGCGAAACAAGTCGCTGGCGTATTCAGCGGCGATGGCCAGGGTCATTAGGTATCCGAGCGGCATACCCAACAGCGTGCCCAGGATGGTTGTAATCATGCTCTCGCGGAACAGGAGGCTGCCGATTTGCCAAGGTCCGTATCCCAGCACCCGCAGCGTGGCCACCTCGCGTTGCCTCTCGGCCAGACTGACCAGCGAGGCGTTCAGAATGCTGCCGAAGAAGACTATGCCCGCGAACAGCACCAGCATCGCGATGAAGATCGATTGTGTTTTGAGGATGTCTTCGAGGTTGCGGATCATGTCTGCCCTCGATGAGACTGCCTGCACGGCCGGCAACCGCTTCAGTTCGCGGTACAAAGCGGCGCGGTGGGCCGGATCGCGGTCGACGGCCAACTGCACACCGCTGATGGCGAACTCCTCGTCGACCAACCGGCTGAGGTATTGGATGTCGGCATAGACGGCGGTGCCGAGATAGCTGTCGGAGATTTCGACGACCGGCACGCTGCGCAACCGCCGCTGTCCCTTTATTGGCTCGACCCCGACCAAGTCGCCGCGATTGATGCCCAGCGACTCGGCCAGTTGGCGGCTCATCATTATTCCGTGTGCGGGGATCCGCAGCCGCCGTCCCTCGATGTCGCGTGGAACGGTCATCGTGGCGTCGGAGAGCAGGCCGGTGATCGACCCCTTCTTCCGCCGCCGGCCGCCCGTGAAGGTGCAAGCGACGTTCAGCGTCGGCTCGGCGCGATTGACGCCCGGCAGTCTCGCCGCTTCGGTCAGCGCATCCCGGTCCCGTTCGTCGTTGAACGTCAGGTCGATGTCGCTCCGCATGATCCGTTGGAACTGGAAGTCGATGAGGAATCCCAGCGAGAGTTGCATCATGAATCCGTTGACCAGTACGCAAGCACCCATCGCCGCGGCGAAGATGCAGGCGGCGGTTCGCATCCGGCTGCGCGACACGTTCCGCAACACCATCCGCCAGCCGGAGCCGAGCGACCGCCAGAGCCAGCCGATGCGTTCGATCAGGATCGCGCCGCCGCGTCGGGGCGGGCTGGGACGCATGGCCTCGGCCGGATGGAGCCGCAACACCGCCCGGCTGCCGCGGAGACTGCCCAAGGCCGCGCAGCCGGCGCTGACCAACATTCCCACCGCAAGTACGCTCCAATGCAGGCGGTTGTGCAATTCGGGGAACTGGTAGAATATGCTATATAGCGCCGTTAATAGCTTGGCCAGCCACCAACCGAGTCCGCAACCGATCAGCCCGCCGGCTACGCCCACGATCAGGCCGAACTTGAGAAAGTGCCGGAAGATTTGCAGGTCGCTATAGCCGAGGGCTTTCAGCGTGCCCACCACGATCCGTTGCTGTTGGGCCAACCTCCCGAGCAACACGTTCATCACCAGCGCCGCCACGGCCAGAAACATGCAGGGGATGATAACCGCGAAACTCTTCAGCCCCTGAATTTCCTGAGTGAGAAACTTGTTCGACGGCTGATCCTCCAGGGGCGTGGTGGTAAACACGCCGTAGGCAGAGAGCATGTCCTCGGCCCGCCGCAGCACTTCGCGGGGATCGCCGCCCGCCGCCGCGCTTAATCGCCCCAACACCTGATTGGCCGACCCCTCGAAATCGAAAATCTCCTCGGCGTAGGTCCGTTTCATGTAGAACACGCCGAAACGCTTGTCGTCGGGAACGATCGCGCCGGGACCGATAAGATAAACAAACTCGCTGCTGATGGCCGTGCCGACGATGAACAACTCCTGTTGCCGGTTGTTCAACAGCATCCGGATCCATAGCCCGGGCCGCAACCGGTGGGCCTTGGCGAATTTCTCGTTGACGATCACTTCGTTGTCGCGCCGGTCGGTGAAGTAGCTTCCCTGCCGGATAACGATGTCGTCGATGACCGGCCGCCGTTGGTCGGGCAATGAATATATCCGTCCGCTGATCGGCTCGATCACCCCGGGCAAGTCCACCGTGACCGAATGTTGGATGCGGGATCGCAACTCGGCCACCTCGGGCATCGCCGCCAGTGGCGCCAACTCCGCCAACGGTACTTTCTTCAGCTCGATCGAGAAATCGGCCATCCGGCACTGGGCGTAATACAACTGCTTGGCTTCGGCCAGGTTCATGTACGCCGAGACCATCGTGACCAGACAGGTAACGCCCACCGCGATGATGCTGGTCACCGCCAGCAACATGCCGAGATGTCCGCGGACCTCGCGGAGCAGCTTGCGGTCGAGCGTTTTCATGGACAAATCCCGTTATTCAGTGGTGGACGCATCACCAGACCACCTCCTCCGGCGGCAGCGGTTGCGGGTTGTCGTGCAACTCGACTACCTGCCCGCTGCGGAGCCGCACTACGCGGTCGGCCATCTGCGCGATGGCCGAGTTGTGGGTAATCAGCACCACCGTCTTACCCAACTGCTGTTTCAGATCGAGCAACGTCCGCAGCACCCGCTTGCCGGTGGCGAAGTCGAGCGAGCCGGTCGGCTCGTCGCACAACAACAGCGTGGGTTTTTTGGCCAGCGCGCGAGCAATCGCCACCCGTTGTTGCTCGCCGCCGGAAAGCTGCGAGGGAAAATGGTCCATCCGGTCTTCCATGTCCACCAATCGCAACGCTTCGACCACGTCCATCGGATCGCGGCTCAACTCGGTCGAGACCATCACGTTTTCGCACGCGGTGAGGTTTGGCACAAGGTTGTAGAACTGGAAGATAAAGCCGACCGTCTCGCGGCGGTAGCGGGTAAGCTCGGCGGGCGTGAAGGCGGTGATCTCGCGGTCTTCAAACCAGACGCGGCCGGCGGTCACGGAGTCCAAGCCGCCGACGAGATTCAGGATCGTCGTTTTCCCCGATCCGCTGGGACCGACCATCACCAGGAACTCACCGGCATAAACGTCCAGCGAGACGTCGGACAAGGCCTCGACCGCGACTTCGCCCATCTGGAACGTCTTGTCGACGTTCCGCAGACGGAGCAATACGCGATTCGCTTTGTCGGTCGTCGGCTGAGACATCTTCAACTCCACGTTCATTGATGCACGTAAGGGGGTTGCCTAATGTGCCTAACACCCTATATAGAGGGTAGGTTAGGGGTGAGCATTAGGCAACTACGGCGCATGAGGGGTAGGGTGGGACTGTGCTGCGCTTATCCCACCCTACTTTCCACAACGGAAACGAAATAGCGCTCCTTGGAGAACTGGAAAATGCGACTCGCTTACGTGCAGTTTGCCCCGGCCCTGGCCGACCTGGAGGCGACGATCGAGAGACTCCGGCCGCTGCTCGAGCGGTACGAGGGGGCCGACCTGATCGTCCTGCCCGAACTGTGCAACTCGGGCTACAACTTCTCCGGCCGCGATCGGGCGATGGCCGCCGCCGAGCCGTTCGGGCGGAGCCGGTTCGTCGAGTTTCTCGCCGGGTTTTGTCGAAAGCACGACTGCCACGTAGTCTCCGGCTTCAATGAACTGGACGGCGACTCGCTCTACAATACCGCCGTGCTCGTCGGACCCGACGGACCGCTGGGGCGATACCGGAAATTACATTTGTTCAAGGACGAGAAGGATATTTTCACCCCGGGCAATCTTGGCCTGCCCGTGTTCGACTGCGGCCCGGTCAAGATCGGCATGTTGGTCTGCTTCGATTGGATTTTTCCCGAAGTCTGGCGAGTGCTGATGCTCAAGGGGGCGGAGATCATCTGTCATCCCGCAAACCTCGTGCTGCCGGGACTGGCGCAGCGGGCCGTGCCGGTCCACGCGATGATGAACCGCGTGTTCGTCGTCACCGCCAACCGCGTCGGCAGGGAAGGCCCGCTGACCTTCACGGGCATGTCCTTGATTGCGGACCCGCTGGGCCGGGTTTTGGCCGTCGCGCCGCAGGAGGGACCGCACACGGCAGTCGTTGAGATCGACCCGCAACAGGCCCGAGACAAGATGATTACGCCGCGAAATCACCTGATCGCCGACCGTCGTCCGGCGGAATACTCCACACTGGTCGAGAAGCCTGCGTAGGGTGGGTCAAGCGAAGCGTAACAGCCCGTTGAAAAAGGGTGCCACTGCTGGCTTGCCCAGCAGTGCGGGGAGAAATACCCGGGGAAACACTGCTGGACAAGCCAGCAGTGGCACCCGAACTCTCGAGAACCAACTTTTTCAACGGGCTGGTAGCCCCACCACGATTTTTCCGCTGTTGGTGGGGCTGCGCTTCGCTTGACCCACCCTACACCGTGCCGGTTCGTGGTTTTATTGTCCGTTTTTTTCTTCGCTTCTTGCTGCGTTCGACCGCGGGTGGTTTCAGCGGAACGTCGGCGGATACGTCGGTGGAGCAGGACCACGGCCGCGGGGCGACGGTCCATCGGACCGGCTCGATTATGCCGATCAAGAAGATCAGATTCGGCGGAAACTGCCCCGGTATCGCCATACTCAAGCATAGCTTTTTCCGGCAGTCGGCATATCTGTCGGGCCGCATTTGCCCACGCAAGCGTGGGTATAGGGCCCAAATGGCGTACTATTGTTCAGCGGCAACGTGAGAGGTGAGCTTGCGCCAGGCGGACATCGAGCGGGTGAGGTTCTCGCGGGGGTCGCCGGGGACGTTGTAGCACTGTAGTCCGACCGGGCCGGTGTAGCCTAACTGCTTGAGTGTCTTGAGCACGCGGCCGACGTCGAAGCTGCCCCGATCGAGGGTTTGGATCAAGTGGTTCCAACTCAGCTTGTTGGTGTCTCCGCCGTCGGTCCCGTTGATGCTGACGATAAATAGATGGGGCATGGCTTGCAGGAGGCATTTTCCAAGGTTCTTCTCGTCGTCGAGCTTGAGGAAATGGCAGAGGTTGAAGCTGACGCCCAGGTTTTTGCGGTCAACCTTTTTCACCAGGCGAAGACCATCCTCGACCCGCTGAACGTAGAAGTTCACGTGTGGATAGAGCGCGACCCGCAGGTCCGATGCCGCCGCCATGTCGGCGATCTCGCGGAGGGTGGCCACGGCCCGGTCGTCAGCGGTGTCCGAGGAGGGTTTTTCGCCGGTGACGGAGAGCCAGATCAAGGTGTCCCGGCCTTTGAGTTGCTCGATGGCGGTTTTCAGTCCCGGATCGTACGGCGGTTTGCCGGGATCGACGCACGCGCCTACGTAGATGCTGAACATCTTCAGCCCCTGGTCGTCGAGTGCCTTGAGCATTTCGGGAATCTGCTCGGCGCCCGAGAAGCCAATGCCGTCGTAGCCGAGTTCCTTGAGCATTTTCGCCTGTTCATCGAACGGGATGCGGCCGCGGCCCGTGCCGTTGTCGAAGGCGAAGAAAGGATTGGCCGGCCCCGGTCTTGCGGCGCCGTCATCGGCGATCAAGACAACCGGGAACACCGTCAGGCACAACGCAGCACTGGCCACGAACTTACAAATCGCTGTCACGGACATCGGAGTTTCTCCTAGGTTGTGTTGATGTAAACTATTCGCGTTTCAGCGGTCTGATCCAGATGTTTCGATACCGCACCGCCGAGCCGTGCTGCTGGAGAACGAGCGGGCCGGTCGATCCGAACGACCTGTAATTGGGGAAGGTCCGCCACCTTGTCGATCCCATCACTTCCGTGTGGTTCTGGACCAGAACTCCGTTCCAAAGTACAGTGATGTAGGCGGGAGAGAGGAGCTTTTCGCCGTCGAACCGCGGCGCGGTAAAGACGACGTCGAAGGTCTGCCACTGGCCCGGCTTGCGGGCGGCGTTCACCAGCGGCGGCGTCTGGCCGTAGATCGACCCGGCCATGCCGTCGGCGTAAATCTTGCTGTCGTGCGACTCGATAATCTGGAGTTCGTACTGGCCGAGGAAGAAGATGCCGCTGTTGCCCCAGTTGCAGTTGTTGCCGTCGGCCGTCTCGGGCGTTGCCCATTCGATGTGTAGCTGGCAGTCGCCGAAATGCCGCTTCGTCTGAATCCAGCCGGTTTTGAGGATGTTGAAAGCGCCGTCCTCGATGATCTTTGGATTGATGCCTTTTGCGTTATCGGTTGAATGGGCGTGTTCCCACTGCGAAAAATCCTTACCGCCGAAGAGGACGACGGCGTCGGCCGGCGGCGCGCCCGGTTTGTTGCCCGGGACAACTTTCGGTGGCTGAGGGCGGCTGCGGTCGTTGACCCGCCATTTGGAATTAGGCAAAAGGGGAGCGCGGCTGTTGCTCACTCCATCGTCTTCCGCCCGGCACTCGCTCGGCGAACTTGTCCCCAAAATAAACAAGCATAGAATTATGGCAACGACAATCCTGTTGAAACAACATGACCACGGAACTGCAAACCCCGACATTATCCGACCTCCGCAGAATACCAGAGTGTTGGTGGGAAACGAGGAAACACGACGGGCGGGATCATTTCTCTATAAATGTATAATAACAGCCCGCGCCGCAAAACAATAGTTGTTGCCATCGAGGCAATCGAACCCCGAACCCCGGCTTTACGGGGGTGCGCCAACCGTTCTTGACCGGACCAGGCATTGCGGGTAGATTGCCATAGTGGAAGGGTGTGCCAAAACCTTTGTCTTGTTGGAGTGGCGGTAAAACTGCCACCCCTGGTGTATCTTCGGGGGTATGTGCGTTTACCATTGCGGCGCGGCACTGCGGATATAGTTGAACATGGAAGAATTTTTTTCGCAAATTTGGGACGTTCTGACCTACATTTTCAGCGGTATCGGCCGCGGGATTGAACGCGGCATCACCAGCCTGTTCGGCTCCTCCAACGCCCGATTTCTGAAAAAGCTCCAGCCAGCGGTCGATGCAATCAATGCCCTGGAGTCGAAATACCAGGCCATGACCGACGACGAGTTGCGGGAGCAGTCCGCCAAGTTCCGCAAGCGGTTGGCGGCCGGCGAGACACTCGACGCCCTGCTGGTTGAGACCTTCGCCGTTTGCCGCGAGGCAGGCCGCCGCATGTTGGGTATGCGCCTCTACGACGTCCAATTGATGGGCGGCATCGTCTTGCATCGGGGGAACATCGCCGAGATGGTCACCGGCGAGGGAAAAACCCTGGTGGCCACTCTGCCGGCCTATCTCAACGCGATTGAGGGCAAGGGCGTGCACGTGGTCACGGTGAACGACTACCTCGCCCGCCGCGACATGGAATGGATGGGACCGCTCTATATGTCCCTGGGCCTGACGGTCGGCACCATCCAGAGCAACATGGAAACCGTCGATCGCCAGAAAGCCTACGACTGCGACATCACCTACGGGACGAACAACGAGTTCGGCTTCGACTACCTGCGCGACAACATGCGTTCGGCCGCCCGGGGCGACAACCGCTCCGAAAAGTGGCGTCAGCAATCGCAGGGACCGCTGCACTTCGCCATCGTCGACGAGGTTGACAATATCCTGATCGACGAGGCCCGCACGCCGCTGATCATCTCCGGCCCGGCCCACGACGACGTGACCCGCTACGCCAAGGCGGACAAGATATCGCGGCAGTTGAAGAAAGGCGCGGACTTCGAGGTAAACGAGAAGGATCACACCGCCCATTTGACCGACGACGGCGTCCGCACAGCCGAGCATCTGGCCGGCGTGGAGAGCTTCTACACGGCCGGGAACATGGAGTGGCCGCACCTGATCGACAACTCGTTGAAGGCCCACCACCTCTATAAACGCGACGTGAACTACGTGGTCAACGGCGACGAGGTGGTGATCGTCGACGAGTTCACCGGCCGGTTGATGCCGGGCCGCAACTGGAGCGACGGACTGCATCAGGCCGTCGAGGCCAAGGAGGGTGTGCGGATCAAGGAGGAGAACCAAACGCTGGCCACCGTCACGCTGCAAAACTTCTTCAAGCTCTACGACAAGATTTGCGGCATGACCGGCACCGCCATGACCGAGGCCGCCGAGTTCTGGAAAATCTACAAGCTCGACGTGATCTCGGTCCCCACCAACGTGCCGCTGCAGCGGACGAACCGTCCCGACGTCATCTTCCGCACCGAACGGGAAAAATATATCGCCATCGCCGATGAGATCGAGCGGATGCACAAGTGGGACGTGCTGGTCAACAAAAAAAGCGATGAATACCTCGGCAAGATCATCCACGAAACCGACGAAACGATCGAGTTTCAGCCCCGTGGCGGCAAGGACCGCGAGACGATCTCGAAAAATGCGATCGAGGAGATCGAGCGCCGCGGGCGGCCGATCCTGGTGGGTACCGTCTCGATCGAACGGAGCGAGTTGATTTCCGACCTGCTGGAAAAACGGGGCGTTCCCCATGAAGTGCTCAACGCCAAGCATCACCAGCGAGAGGCGGAGATCATCGCCCAAGCCGGACGGCTCGGCGCGGTCACCATCGCCACGAACATGGCCGGCCGAGGAACCGACATCATCCTCGGCGGCAACCCCGAGGCGATGGCCTGGGCAAAGCTTCAGGAAAAATACCCCACCCGGCTCGAGGTGCCACGGGAGGAATGGGACTCGCTGGTCGGCGAGATCGAACAGCGCGAGCAGATGAAGGTCGAGGGCCGCCTGGTGGCAGGCATGGGCGGACTGCACATCCTCGGCACCGAACGCCACGAGGCCCGGCGGATCGACCTCCAGCTACGCGGCCGTTGCGGCCGGCAGGGAGACCCCGGCAGCAGCCGCTTCCACCTCTCGCTGGAAGACGACCTGATGCGGATCTTCGCCGGTGAGTGGGTCAAAAACATCTTGACCCGGCTGGGAATGAAGGAAGGCGAGGCCATCGAAAGCCACATGGTTTCGCGCCGTGTCGAAGGCGCGCAAAAGAAGGTTGAGGAACGCAACTTCGAGGTCCGCAAAAACCTCCTCGAATACGACGAGGTCATGGACGAACAGCGGAAACGCGTCTACGGATACCGGCAAAATATCCTCGACGGAGCGAACTGCAAACAGTTGATCCTCAAAATGATCGACGAGCAGATCGACCATTACCTCAACCAGTTCCTCGACAAGGACTACGGTGCCGAGACCTTCGCCGAATGGGCTTCAAAGCTGCTGTCGGTCGAACTGGAATCGCGGGACTTCCGCGGCATGGACTTCGCCGCCGCCGAGTTGCAGGCCCGCGACGACGCCGAACGCATGGCCGAAGGCCAGGTGCTCGAAGCGCTGGATGAAAACCTGCCCGAGGAGGAAGACACCTCGGAATGGAACTGGGAGGCGTTGGCCAAGATGGTCAACACCCGCTGGCACTTGAGCATCCGCGACCGCGAGTTGAAACAACTCGGCCGCGATCATGTGGGCGATGTTCTCATCGAACGAGCACGCGCCGCGGTGGGAAAAATCGACCTCGGCGAGGGCGAGCGGTTCTTGCAGCCGGAGTTCGGTATTCAAACCGCTTACAACTGGGTCCGCCACAAATTCGGCATCGAGCTGGTCCCCGATGACATCAAGGATCTGGAGCCGCCGGCCCTGAAGCAATTGGTGCGGGAAAAGGCCCTGGATGCTTATGAAGAAAGGGAGATGGAATATCCGGTGATGGCCGGGCTGCTGCACTTCACCACCCGCGACCCCGGCGGGCACAAGCGATACGATCGGGAAGAGTTGGTCCGCTGGGCCGCCGAGCGGTTCCACGTCGAACTGAGCCTCGACGACCTGAAGAACAAGCAGCGCGATGCGATTCGGGCGCTGTTGGTCGAGCGCAGCCGCCGTTTCGCCGAGGGGCAGGAGGCGGCAATGACCGAGGCCCTCGCCCGGCTCGAGCGAGTCATCGACCCGGACGTGCCCATCGACAGGGCGTTGCGGGCGGCTGACGAAGACGGGCGGCTGGCCGAACTATCTGCTTGGCTGACCGAAAAGTACGACTACAAGCTATCGCCCGAGGAGATGCTCCGCTGCAACGCCCAGCGTCTCGAGCGCCACGTCGCCGCCGCCGTCGAAGAACGCTATCGGCCGGAGATGCGGCGGATGGAACGTGCCCTGGTGCTGCAATTGCTCGACACCGCCTGGAAAGACCACCTGCTCTCGATGGACCATCTCCGCAGCAGCGTGGGACTGCGAGGCTACGCACAGGTCGACCCCAAGGTCGAGTTCAAGCGCGAAGGAATGCGGATTTTCGAGCAGATGTGGACTTCGGTCGGCGAGCGGATCACCGACCTGATCTTCCGCATGGAGCAACTCGACGAGGGCTTCGTCGGCTCGACGTGGAAGGAGTCGGAAGCGATCCACGAGGACGCCCAATCGGCCGGAGAGATCGCCTCGCAGCAGCAGGCGGCAATCGAGGGGACCGAGGTGGACCACAAGCCCCAGCCGATCCGCCACCGTCAGCAGCGCGTCAGGCGGAACGACCCCTGCCCCTGCGGCAGCGGGAAGAAGTTCAAGCAGTGTTGTATGAGGAAGGGATGAGTAGGAGTGAGCAGGGATGAAGTAAAGGATACAACATGCGTATTCCCGCTGCGGACCGTGCGTTAATCCCCCGCGAAAAGATCGTCAAGTACTTGCTTAATCTTGATCATCCAGATGGCGGATCGAAGGCGGCGTTGCTGGCGCACGTCGGTTTTTCAGCCGAACGGCCGGAGGAATTTGAACGCGCTTTGCGTACACAGCACCTTTCATTGGCGGCAAAGAAAGGGAAACCTTCAGCATACGGCGAGAAGTACGAAATCGTTGGCCCATTGACCGGCGCCTTCGGCGAGATAATGGTCAGATCAATCTGGATCACTCTGCGCGGCAAGTCTGTTCCACGTTTGATTACACTTATTCCGGAGAAGAAAGTATGAGCACTCTATACAACCGGGTTATCGTAACCAAGCGAATCCCGGGTGAAAACCTGTTCCCGGGCGATGTTGGCACGGTTGTGGAAGAATACCGAGATGCTCAGGACAAGATCATCGGTTACGAATTGGAGCTGTTTTCAGCCGATGGCCATACCTTAGCGGTGTCTTCCGTACCCGCTGACGCGGTGCGCGAGGCAACGGCTGCGGATCGGCTTTGTTCGCGGATGGAAACTGCCGCAGTGTAAGGCGGCACATAGGAATCGGAGCGAGGACGACCGATCCAGCTACTCTGCCATCCACTTGCAGCCTGCCGGGAAAGGATTCCCTCTATGCCGTATCTGCTTAATCTCATCTACCTGCTGCTGCTCTTGCTGGCCGTGCCGTGGCTGACCGTGCAGGCGGTGCGAAAAGGAAAATACCGCGAGGGATACGCGGCCAAGTTCCTTGGAATCGTGCCGCGGAGAACGTCGATTAAAAAGTGCCTCTGGCTGCACGCTGTCAGCGTCGGTGAAGTGAACCTGCTCGCTCCGCTACTGAAGTTGATCGAACGCGAGCGGCCGGAGTGGGAATGTGTTATTTCGACGACCACCATGACCGGCATGGCGCTGGCCCGGAAGAAATATCCGCGAAATACGGTGTTTTACTGTCCATTGGACTTCTCCTGGGCGGTGAATGCGGCCATGCGGCGCATCCGGCCCGACGTGCTCGTGCTGGCCGAGTTGGAACTGTGGCCGAACTTGATCCGCGTGGCAAAACGCCGCGGCGCGCGGGTGGCCGTCGTCAACGGCCGGCTGGGTGAGAAGAGTTTTCGCGGCTATCGTCGCATCCGGCCGCTGGTGGCCGGCTTGATGCAAAAGATCGATCTGGTGGCCGCGCAGGACGAGACTTACGCCGAACGGTTCCGAGCGCTCGGTGCCCGGCCGGAGGCGGTTCACGTGACCGGCTCGATGAAATACGACGACGCGCAGACCGACCGGAACAACGCGGCCACGCGGCGGCTGGCCGAACTGGCCGGTTTCGCCGATGACGACATCGTGCTGTTGGCCGGCAGCACTCAAGAGCCGGAAGAAGAGATGGCCTTGGAGACGTTCCGCCAACTCAGCCCGCGCTGGCCGCGATTGCGATTGGTGTTGGTCCCCCGTCACCCGGATCGGTTCGATGCGGTGGCAAAGCTGTTGGACGCCTCGGGCGTCCCCTGGCAACGTCGGACCGCGCTGGGTTGCGAAACCGCAAGCGGCCTTTCCCCGACCCCCGACCCCCGACCCCCGTCCCTCTCCCCTCTCCCCTCTCCCCTCGCCCCTCGTGTATTACTGGTCGACGTGGTCGGAGAATTGGGAGCGTGGTGGGGAACGGCGCGGATCGCGCTTGTCGGCGGCAGCATGGGCAGCCGCGGCGGGCAGAACATGATCGAGCCGGCCGCCTACGGCGCCGCGGTATCGTTCGGCCCCAACACCTGGAACTTCCGCGACATCGTTTCGGCAATGCTCGAACATGATGCCGCCGTGGTCGTCCGCGACGCAGCCGAGTTCACGCGGTTTGTCCGTTGCTGTCTCGAACAGCCCGATTACGCCGCCGAACTCGGCCGACGCGGACAATCGCTGGTGATTTCGCAACTCGGCGCCACCGAGCGGACGTTGGAATTATTACAAGTGGAAATGAAAAAAGTGTGAATAGTGCAAAGATTGGTTCTCAATGAACGTGGTATTGTTATTTTGAGAAGTTCCGTTCGATGAATAAGATAGAGGAGATCATCGATGCGAAGACTCATTCTGTTTTGCTTTTTGCCTGTCATTTTCTGGGGTTGTCAGTTTGCCTCGGAGAGCTACCAGCCGGGGATTCGAGGCGTGCGGGACAATCCCGTATCAGACCCGTACTTAAACTCGGGCAGTAGATCACAGCCCTCAGCCGTTAAGCCGGATTACCCAACTCACTATTTTTAGTCAAAGTATGGTCAGGCACTAGCGAATGTCAGGTGGTTTAGTCTATAATCAGCGTTTTGGCTTGTCGTCGGACGGGCGGAGCATCCCACATCAAAAAGGAGGATCATTTCGTGGCACAGGGAAAATATCTCTTCACCAGTGAAGCGGTCGGCAAGGGCCACCCGGACAAGTTGGCCGATCAAATTTCCGACGGCATTCTCGACGCTCTGCTCGAAAAAGATCCATTAAGCCGCGTGGCCTGCGAGACGATGGTCACCACCGGTATGGTCGTGATCGCCGGCGAGATCACCACGAAGGCCTATATCGACATGCAGAAGGTAGTACGCGAAGTGATTCGCGACGTGGGTTACACCGATTCACCGATGGGTCTGAGCGCCGATCATTGCGCCGTGATCATCTCCATCAATGAGCAGAGCCCCGACATCGCCATGGGCGTCGACGAAGACGCCAGCAAAGGGAAGGAGATCGGTGCCGGCGACCAAGGGCTGATGTTCGGCTACGCCTGCAACGACACGCCCGAGTTGATGCCGCTGCCAATCCAACTGGCCCACCAAATCCTCAACCGGCTTACCGAAGCTCGGCAGAAGGGCGAAGTCGATTGGCTGCGGCCCGATTGCAAGAGCCAGGTGACCGTGGAATATGCCGACGGTAAGCCGTCGCGGATCGACACCGTGGTGGTCGCTACCCAGCATGCGCCGGAAGTGAGCCAGACGGATATCCGTAAGTTCGTGATCGAGAAGATCGTCGCCCCGCTCTTGCCGAAGCGTCTGATCCAAGGTGAGATCACGTATCACATCAACAAGACGGGCAAATTCGTAAGCGGCGGGCCGCACGCCGATTGCGGCCTGACCGGCCGGAAGATCATCGTCGACACTTACGGCGGCTGGGCGCGGCACGGCGGCGGGGCCTTCAGCGGCAAGGACCCCACCAAGGTCGATCGAAGCGCCTCCTACATGGTTCGACACATCGCCAAAAACATCGTCGCCGCCGGTTTGGCCGACCGGTGCGAGGTGCAACTGGCCTACGTCATCGGCAACCCCCAGCCGGTCAGTGTGCTGGTCGATACGGAAGGGACGGGCAAGATCGACGAAGAGCGGCTCTGCCGCTTGATACGCGAGTTCTTCCCCTTGACTCCCGGCGAAATCATCAAGTACCTCGATCTCCGCCGCCCGATCTACCGCAAGACCGCCTCCGGCGGGCATTTCGGCCGCAACGATCCCGATTTTACCTGGGAGAAAACCGACCGAGCCGAGGAGCTGGCCGCCGCGGCAAAGTAAATAAACGTTTTGTTCCCATGCTCCGCATGGGAACGAGCGTTAACTGTCCGCCGTGACAAAGTAAACGTCTCATATAATGGCATCCATTAGCGCTCAACAGTCGTTGGACCGGATCGAGCGAGGTGTTGGTGGTTGGCCGGCCGGCATAGATCGCGCCGGCGCGGTCGTGGCGTTGACGTTGCTTGCCGCCGCCGCCGCGACGATCGCCTGGCGATGGTTGGCCGGCGCGCTGGTCACCCCGCTGGAACCGGCGGTGCTGCTGACGGCCGCCACGTTGACCGTCGGCGCCGCGGCCGCTGTTCGCGCCGGATGGCCGCGAGCAGCGCTATCGCAGTCCGCTCTTGTCGCAATGCTCGTCACCTCGTTGTCGGCAGTGGTTTTGCTTGCCGCTCTGTGTTTGCCCGGCACGTCGCCGGCGTGGATTGCCGTGGTCGGGCTATTGCTGGCGGTGGAAGAGAGTTGGGCGTGGATCGGGTACTTTCGATGCCGCCGGGGGCGGACGCGCCCCGAGTTTAGCGGCCGACGGCACGTCGGCCTAGATTGGGATGACCGGGCCGACGTGC